>JAFDXA010000464.1 GCA_018268185.1 Bacteroidota bacterium | reverse complement strand
TGCCATCGGCTTTGCCAACGGTAACCCAGATTCAAAGAACGGAGATCCTGCCTATGCCATCGATAAACTCAAACAGGCAACACAGATCAAAAAATTCAATGATCCTGATGTATATGCCAACCTCGGTGACGCTTACCGCAAATTTGCAGATGGTGGTAATGCCATCCAGGCTTATGAAGCAGCTTTGGCCATCAATCCAAAATACGCCAGGTCGAAATACCGTATAGGCAAAGTGTACCAGACACAAGGTGTTGGCCAGGAATCAATATACATGCAGTATTACAACGATGCCATTGCTCTCGATTCCAAATACGCACCCGTTTATTACAACCTGTTCAACTACTATTACGAAACCAATGTGGCCAAAGCAGGGGAATATCTTGACAAATGGCTGGCTAATTCAGATGATGATCCCAAAGCGTGTTACTACCGTGCTTCACTTAAATATGCCCAGGGATTGTTCAATGATGCGATCGCCAAGGCAGATGAGTGCATTGCCACTGAAGGAGCCACACCTTATCCCAATCTTTATGGTTTGAAAGCTTATTCATACAACAGGCTGAAAGATTCTGCGAATGCAAAAGCCATGTTCGATGAATATTTTAAAAGGCAGGTGCCGGAAAAGATCGGTGGTGGTGATTACTCAACATACGCACAATTGCTGCTGAAATTCCCCGGTAATGAAGCCAAAGCCGGTGAAATGATAGACAAGGCAGTGCAAATGGACAGCCTTCTTTCCAACAAAATATCTTATCTCAAATCCATTGCAATGGTGTATGATGGTCAGAAGAACTACATCGAATCAGGTAAATGGTACAGCAAGATACTGGGAGTTAAAAAGGATTATGGCAAAACAGACCTGTATAATGCCGGTTATGCCTTCTTCCGCGGAGGAGCTCAGGATTCAGCTGTAGCTGTGTTCAACAAGTACACCGCCAAGTTTCCGGATGATATTTTTGGTTATTATATGATCGGTAAAGCTTATGCCGCAGTAGACACAACAGGAACACTCGGACTGGCAGTGCCGGCTTACCAGAAGGCGATCCAGATAGGTGAAACTGCAGCCGACAAAGAAAAAGTGAAGAACCAGCTTATCGGTTCTTATAAATACTTTATCGAATACCAGTACAATGTAATGAAGAGTAAAGATTCTGCGCTGTACTATCTTGATAAAGCAATAGCGCTTGATCCTGCGGATGCGCAACTGGTGGCTAATAAGGAGTTCATTTCAAAAAATGACCCCAAAGCTGCACCTCCACGCAAACCGCAGCCACCCAAAACGCCAACACCTCCTGCCAAGCCCAAGACATCTCCAAAAAAAAAGTAAGTCCGGCAAAAGCAACTAAAAAGAATTAACAAAGGCCCGCTGTTTAACGGCGGGCTTTTTATTTGCTCAAATTCCGATATTCATCATTGTATATTAATATGGCTACCTTATTTTTGCTGCTCATTAGAACAGCATCCTATCAATATGCAATTTTTCTTACTTCAGGCCACTGTAAACAATGCGGAAAATTACCTCCCTATTGTATTACAGGCGATCTTTTCCATCGGTTTGATCGTAACCATCATCATTGGCTCTAACTTCCTGGGCCCGAAAAGGAAAACTGCCGACAAACTCCAGAATTTTGAAAGTGGTATCGAGATCCGCGGAAATGCCCGTCAGCCCATGGCTATCAAATACTTCCTGATCGCCATCCTCTTTGTTCTGTTTGATGTGGAAGTGATATTCTTCTATCCTTATGCAGTGAATTTCCGTGAGCTTGGGTGGGATGGGTTTAAGGCTGTTTTATTATTTGTTGGCTTGTTCCTTGCGGGCTTCATATATATATTCAGGAAAGGAGCACTGAAGTGGGAAGATTAAACAATTGCTGAATTATAAATTATGAATTTTGAATGGCTGGAAGTAATTCAAATTCAACAGTTAAAATAGATTATGTCTCGTCCGGTCCAATATAACAATACAGTAAAATTCGAGGGTATCCCAGAAGGCTATATGGGAGAAGGTTTCATGGCTACCAATTTTGAAAAAGTTGTGAGCCTGGCCCGTAAAAATTCTATCTGGCCATTGCCTTTTGCAACCAGTTGCTGTGGTATTGAATTCATGGCTACCATGGCAAGCCACTACGACCTGGCCCGTTTTGGTTCAGAAAGGGTGGGCTTTTCTCCACGCCAGTGCGACCTGCTCATGGTGATGGGAACCATTGCCAAAAAGATGGGACCGGTATTGAAACAGGTTTACCTGCAGATGGCTGAGCCACGCTGGGTAATGGCCGTAGGCGCCTGCGCCAGCAGCGGAGGTATTTTTGATACTTATTCGGTGTTGCAGGGGATCGACCAGGTGATACCGGTAGACGTTTACGTTCCGGGTTGCCCGCCAAGGCCGGAAGCAATACTGGATGGATTTATGAAGATACAGGAACTGGTTAATGCAGAAGGATTGAGGAGAAGGTACAGCGACCAGTATAAAGACCTGCTGAAAGGATACGGAATACAATAATGGGTGGCAAAACGCAAAACAGTTAATTCTTAACCGGGTTCTGTTGTTTGCTCCTGGGCTTAAAATTTTTAGTTTCAGATTTATGTCTCTTACAAACGAAACAATACAACAAAAGCTGACTGAAAAATTCGGTGATGCACTGACCGACTGGCAACAGCCTTATGGCATGCTTACGTTTACAGCGCCGAAAGACATCAATCTGAAAGTATTGCAGTTCTTATTCGACGACGAACAATTGAAATTCAGATTTCTCACTGATCTGCAGGCTGTTCATTACCCGGATAATACCGGTGCTGAACTTGCCGTGGTTTATCACCTGCACAACCTGGTAGATAATGTGAGGATCCGTTTCAAGGTTTTTACAGACATCAACAAGCCTGATGTATTCAGTGCAACCGCATTGTACCAGTCGGCCAACTGGATGGAAAGGGAAACCTATGATTTCTTCGGCGTTAATTTCGTTGGTCATCCCAACCTGATCAGGGTATTGAATGTTCCTGAAATGGATTACTTCCCCCTGAGAAAAGAATTTCCGCTGGAAGACCAGACCAGGGTGGATAAGGATGATGAAATGTTTGGAAGATAATTCAAGTTTCAAAAGTGAAAACCTGTAATCTTTTGCTTTTGACTTTCAACTTTTGATTTAATTATGAGTGATCATATCGTTTTACCGGAAGGAAGTTTAGAGAAAGAAACAACCACGCTCAACCTGGGGCCTACACACCCGGCTACCCACGGCGTTTTCCAGAATATCCTGGAACTGGATGGAGAGCGTATCATGAAAGCCACTTCTACCGTAGGTTATATACACAGGGCTTTTGAAAAAATTGCAGAACGACGCAATTTATACCAGATCACCCCACTCACCGACAGGCTTAATTATTGTTCATCTCCCATCAACAACATGGGCTGGCATATTGCCTGCGAAAGATTTTTAGGCGTTACTACACCTAAAAGGGTTGATTATCTCCGCATCATCATCATGGAGCTTTCACGCATCAGCGATCACCTCATCTGCAATTCCATTGTGGGTGTGGATAGCGGCGCTTATTCAGGTTTCCTTTACCTGATGCAGTATCGTGAGCTCATCTATGAAATATATGAAGAAGTTTGTGGGTCAAGGCTAACGACTAACATTGGCCGCATCGGTGGTTTCGAAAGGAACTTTACCAATACCGCTTTTGAAAAACTGGAAAAATTCCTGGCTGAATATCCCAAACAATTAAAAGAATTTGAAAACCTGTTCACCCGTAACAGGATATTTATGGAGCGTACCATCGGCTGCGGGCCGATCAGCGCCGAAAGAGCCCTGAGCTACGGGTTTACTGGTCCGAACCTGCGGGCTGCCGGCGTGGATTACGATGTAAGGGTTCACACACCCTACAGCAGCTACCAGGATTTTGAATTCACCATCCCGGTTGGTACAACAGGTGATTGTTACGATCGTTTCCTCGTGCGTAACGAAGAAATGTGGCAGAGCCTCAACATCATCAGGCAGGCATGGCAGAAGGTACAGGAATTCAAAGGAGCAGATGCAGAAGTATATCATGCTGATTCACCGGCATATTACCTGCCGCCAAAAAAAGATGTTTATACAAAAATGGAAGCATTGATCTATCACTTCAAGATCATCATGGGAGAGATAGAAATGCCTGTTGGAGAAATATACAGTTCTATAGAAGGAGCGAACGGAGAACTCGGGTTCTACCTCATCAGCGATGGTGGCAGAACACCGTACCGGCTTCACTTCCGCAGGCCATGCTTTATTTATTACCAGGCATACCCCGAACTGATCAAAGGCGGCATGCTGAGTGATGCAGTGATTACTATGAGTAGTCTTAACCTCATTGCAGGAGAACTGGATGCATAAAAAATGAAAAAAAGTATAACCATATTCATCACGTTTTTATTGCTGCAGTCAGCACTGCAGGCCCAGGTAAAAACTTCTTTTGGTGATGAAGTGGGAACACTCGATGGTATCATCAAAGCGTACTACGATGTGGTAACCGTGAAGAAAGGAGAGAAAGTGAGTTACCAGCGGGATAGTTGCCTGCATGTTCCCAATCCTTCGGTGGGCATGGCCCGGAAAGGGAAAGATGGTAAAGTAAAACTGCAACTGATAACATTGAAGCAGTTTCACGAAGCTTCGGATGCGGCTCTCGAAAAGGATGGATTTTATGAAAGAGAGATCAGCAGGAAAGTGGAAAATTTCGGTGCGATATACCATGTGTGGAGCACTTACGAAACAAAAAATACGGCTGATGGTCCTGTAACAGCAAGAGGCATCAACAGTATTCAATTATATTTCGACGGAACAAGGTTCTGGATCCTTTCATGGGTTTTTGATGAAGAATCGGAACAGAATCCTATTCCAAAAAAGTATTTACAAAACTGATCGAATAATGCAGCAGTTTTCAGAAGAGCAATTAAACAAGGTAAAAGAGATCATTGCACGTTATCCTGCGGGCAAACAGAAAAGCGCTTTGCTTCCGGTATTGCACCTGGCGCAGGATAGTTTCGGCGGATGGCTCGATGTACCGGTAATGGATTATGTGGCATCGCTGCTCAGTATTGAACCGATCGAAGTGTACGAAGTAGCCAGCTTTTACAGTATGTACAATCTCAAGCCTGTTGGAAAATACATGTTCGAAGTTTGCCAAACAGGCCCCTGCATGGTAAGAGGTTGTGATGATATCATTGCATACATCAAAGAAAAACTGAACATCAATGTTGGTGAAACAACAGCTGATGGCATGTTCACTTTAAAAACAGTAGAATGCCTGGGAGCCTGTGGCTATGCTCCTATGATGCAGTTGGGCAAACACTATCGTGAACATCTTACCAAAGAAAAAGTAGATGCGATCATAGAAGAGTGCAGGAATAATGCATCAAGAAATAATTAATAAAACAGATCATGGAACAGATCACACCATATATCAATTTCAACGGCAATGCAAAAGAGGCGTTGGACTTTTATGCCAAAGCACTCAATGGTGAAATTGTGCAGTCGTCAACTTTCGGCGAAGCCAACATGGCGCAGGATGAAAGTATGAAAGACAAGATCCTTCATGCCGTGTTCCGTTCCGGCGATCTCACATTTATGGTGAGTGATTGCCCGCCCGGTGTTTCCGTAAGCAGCGGCGACCAGGTAAGTCTCTCCCTGAATTTCCTGGATGTTGAATCTATAGAAAAGACTTTTGCTGCATTGGCAGATGGAGGCCATATTACAATGCCCCTGCAGGATACATTCTGGGGAGCAAGATTCGGAATGACGAAAGATAAATTCGGTATTCACTGGATGTTCAATCACGATTATAAAAAAGAAGAAGGCAAATAATAAATGGCTACAAAACTATTACTGGACAAAGCTCATATCCCCGGCATTCGTTCATTCGAAGTGTACCGTCGTGAAGGTGGCTATCGCAGTGTTGAAAAAGCACTGAAGATGGCTCCTGCCGATATCGTGGAAGAAGTGAAGAAGAGCGGCCTTCGTGGTCGTGGCGGCGCCGGTTTCCCTACCGGTATGAAGTGGAGTTTTCTCGCTAAGCCAGAAGGAGTTCCCCGTTACCTGGTGGTAAATGCAGATGAGAGTGAGCCCGGTACTTTCAAAGACAGGTTCCTGATGGAATTCATTCCGCATATCCTGATTGAAGGAATGATCGTATCAGCTTTTGCATTGGGCAGCAATACAAGCTATATCTATATCCGTGGCGAATATGCCTGGATCGCCGACATACTGGAAGAAGCGATTAATGAAGCAAGAAGAAATGGTATGTTGGGTAAAAATATTTTAGGTTCTGGTTTCGATGCCGACATACATGTACAACGTGGCGCCGGCGCTTATATCTGTGGAGAAGAAACTGCTCTCATCGAAAGTCTTGAAGGTAAGCGTGGCAATCCACGGATCAAACCGCCATTCCCGGCTGTTAAAGGTGTGTGGGATTGCCCTACAGTAGTGAACAATGTTGAAACCATCGCTGCTGTTGTGCCCATCATCAATGATGGTGGTGAAGCGTATTCAAAGATCGGTGTTGGTAAAAGCACCGGAACCAAGCTCATCAGTGCCTGTGGTAATATTAACAAACCCGGTGTGTATGAGATCGACATGACCATCTCTGTAGAAGAATTTATTTTCAGTGATGAATATTGCGGTGGTATTCCCAACGGGAAAAGATTGAAGGCCTGTATCCCGGGAGGCTCTTCCGTTCCCATTTTGCCGGCCAATCTTTTGCTTACAACTACAAAAGGAGAGAAGAGGCTGATGAATTACGAAAGCCTGGCCGATGGCGGTTTTGCTACCGGAACCATGATGGGATCCGGGGGATTTATTGTACTGGATGAAGACCAGTGCATTGTTAAAAACACCTATACACTGGCTCGTTTTTACCGTCATGAAAGCTGCGGACAATGTTCGCCATGCCGTGAAGGAACGGGCTGGATGGAAAAAATATTGAAAGCTATTGATGAAGGAAGGGGATCGATGAGTGATATCGACCTGCTCTGGGATATCCAGCGCAAGATCGAAGGGAACACCATTTGCCCGCTCGGTGATGCAGCCGCATGGCCTGTAGCTGCAGCCATCAGGCATTTCAGGGATGAATTTGAATGGCATGTGCTGAACCCCGAAAAGTGCCGCACACAGAATTACGGGCTGGCGCATTACGCCGACCCGATACATGTTCCTGTTACGTAGTATGTTTCTCGCCAAGACGCAAAGTCTGGCCAAGAAGCTAAGTCTATGAATGAAAACGAGATAGCTAAAATTGTTGTTGACTTATGTTTCAGAATTCATAAGCAATACGGTGCCGGGTTATTTGAAAGTGTATACGAAGAGATTTTTTGCTATGAGTTGCATAAATTAAATCTACCCATAGTTAGGCAGAAGGGCGTAAAAGTGATACATGAGGGAGTTGATATGGGAATCGGATTTATACCAGACCTTGTCCTTTGTGATAAAGTAATTATTGAACTGAAGTCGGCAGAAAATCTTGCAGAAGTGCACTATAAACAATTATTGACTTACCTGCGGATAACGGATTTGAGATTGGGGCTTTTGATAAATTTCAATGTTCCTTTGATCAAAGATGGAATTCACAGAATTGTAAATAAACTATAAACTTAGCGTCATGGCGTTTCTTAGCGCCTTTGCGTGAAATGAAAAATGGCTGAAGAAATTAAAAAAGAAGCACCGGCTAATTTTAAAGTTACTATCGATAATATCACCATCGAAGTTGCTCCCGGTACCACCATACTCAATGCCGCCAGGCAGATCGGGGGAGATGTAACACCTCCTGCCATGTGCTATTACAGCAAACTGCAAGGAAGCGGTGGTAAATGCCGTACCTGCCTGGTAGAAGTGGCAGCAGGATCTACAGCAGATCCCAGGCCAATGCCAAAACTGGTTGCCAGTTGCCGTACAACGGTAATGGATGGCATGGTGGTAAAAAATATCACCAGTGAAAAAGTAACGGACGCACGCAATGGCGTGGTTGAATTTTTATTACTCAATCATCCCCTGGATTGCCCAATCTGCGACCAGGCCGGTGAATGTCACCTGCAGGATCTCGGATACGAACATGGCAAAGAAGGCACCCGTTATAAATTTGCCCGCCGTACGTTCAAGAGAGAAGATATCGGTCCTTACATACAACTGCACATGACGAGGTGCATACTCTGCTATCGTTGTACTTATGTAGCAGCACAGATAACCGATAAGCGCATGCATGGCGTGGTTGACAGAGGCGATCATGCAGCCATCTCTACTTATATTTCCAAAGCGATCGACAATGACTTCAGCGGCAACATGATCGATGTTTGTCCCGTAGGAGCATTAACGGATAAAACATTCCGCTTCAAGAATCGTGTATGGTTCACCAAACCGGTGGACGCACATCGTAACTGCGAAAACCCGAAATGCTGTGGCAAAGCAACATTGTGGCTGAGGGGAGATGAAGTGTTCCGGGTAACGGCACGCAAAGATGAATGGGGCGAAGTGCAGAGCTTCGATGGCAAAACGGGATGGATCTGCAATACCTGTCGCTTCGATAAAAAGAAAACAAGCGACTGGACAATCGAAGGACCTACTGCCATCAGCAGGCATTCCGTGATCGGGTTAAACAAATACGAAACACTGCAGATGCCGAAGGAAACGGTGAAAGAGGTTATGCATGGGCAAGAGCCAAAACTCCTGATGGACATACACAGTGTGAGTGGCGTGAACAAACCCGGTGTCGACTTGAGCAAATTGCAAAGGCCTGCTGTATCAACAGATTTTAATAACGGAAAGCAGGGTTCATAAATTAAATAACCAAACAAGCCTGCCGGCAAAGTATAAAAGAACATGTATTTAGCGATCGACCTGGCCATAGTAATAGAAAAACTGGTTCTCATCATTGTTGTAGTGATGGCGTCACTGCTCATTGCGATGTACACCACTTTTGCAGAAAGAAAAGTTGCTGCCATTATGCAGGACAGGCGTGGCCCCAACCGTGCCGGCCCTTTTGGCCTTCTGCAACCTGTTGCAGATGGTTTAAAACTTTTTTTCAAAGAAGAGATCATACCTAATTTTTCCTCCAAATTCCTGTTCATCTTAGGTCCCGGACTGGCAATGCTTACAGCCTGTATGACGAGCGCTGTGATCCCCTGGGGCGATAAAGTGGAACTCTTTGGAAGAACGATCTCTTTGCAGATCGCTGATGTGAACATCGGTATCCTCTATGTTTTTGGTGTCGTGAGCATGGGTGTGTATGGTATTATGATCGGTTCATGGGCGAGTAACAACAAATATTCACTCATGGGTGGATTGAGGGCAGCATCACAAATCATCAGCTACGAACTGGCCATGGGTATTTCATTGATCGCCCTGCTCATGGTAACAGGAACGCTCAGCCTGAAAGAAATGGTTGTTCAGCAACAAACCCATCACTGGAATATCATCTACCAGCCTCTTGGCTTCCTGATCTTCCTGATCTGTGCTTTTGCTGAATGTAACCGTACACCTTTTGATCTTCCTGAAGCAGAGAATGAACTCATCGGGGGTTACCATACGGAATATTCTTCCATGAAACTCGGTTTCTACCTGTTCTCAGAATACATCAATATGTTCATCAGCAGCGTGGTAATGGCAACGTTATTTTTTGGCGGGTATGATGTATTGCCATGGGTAGATGAAAGCAAGTGGGGATTATCCGGTAACGTAATGGCTATAATCGGTATCGCAGCACTGATGGTTAAAGTGCTAATCTTTATTTTCATATTCATGTGGGTACGCTGGACGATCCCGAGGTTCCGTTACGATCAACTGATGCGTTTGGGTTGGAGAATACTGATCCCACTGGCGTTATTCAATATGCTGGCAACAGGTGCAGCGATTTTATATTTTCATAAGTAGCCAGAACATTAAAACATTATTTTTGCAAACCTTTTAAAATGCAAGCACTAACCAACAGAGCGAAAAATGTGAGCAGGAAGCCGATGAGTTTCCTGGAACAGTTATACCTGCCGGCTATTTTTAAAGGTATGATGATCACGTTCAGCCATATTTTCAAGCGCAAGCCTACGATCAACTATCCTGAAAAGAAACGCCCTTTCAGCCCGGTTTTTCGTGGATTGCAGATCCTGAACAGGGATGAAGAAGGGCGTGAGAATTGCACTGCCTGCGGCCTTTGTGCTGTGGCCTGCCCCGCAGAAGCCATTACCATGGAAGCAGCCGAAAGGCTCCCGGGTGAAGAACATCTTTACAGGGAAGAAAAATATGCAGCCAAATATGAGATCAATATGCTGCGTTGCATATTCTGTGGTTTGTGCGAAGAAGCCTGTCCGAAAGATGCCATTTATCTCAGCGAAACATTCACCCCTGCAGATTACCAGCGCAAGCAATTCATTTATAATAAAACAGATTTATTAATACCACATCCCAAGGATAACCCCGAGGAATATAAGAAAGCGCTTGGCAACAGGCCGCAACGGGAAAAGGTAAACCAGGTCAACAGCGTCCAATGAGTATTACAGCGATCTTATTTATTTTATTATCAGTGATGGCGATAGGCAGCG
>JAFDXA010000463.1 GCA_018268185.1 Bacteroidota bacterium | reverse complement strand
TGTCGACAACTTATTGCTGGAACCATTGGCATTGAATGACCAGTATTTTGCATGAAGTCTTCCTTTTTTTTCTGTTGTGCCGCTGTAAACAGAAAAGTCCCACAGGTTATAAAAATCCCGGTTGGTACTTGTCGTAAGATTCGGGAGTGTACCATCATCGAGTACTTCAATAGCCAGATCAACAGGCGCTGATTCCAATACTGGAAAAGTATAACTAAGTGCATTGTATCCACTTGCGCCAACAACTGCTGCCGGACCTGCAACCATGGCGGCATAAGACGCAATAACACCTGGGGCTGCATCCAGTGCCACACCGTTGGTAGAGAGCAGATCTGTGGTTGCAACAATACTGTTGTTGTCGAGCCTGCGCAACTGGATGCGAACGGTGTTATTCGAACTTCCGTTGATATCATTTCGTTGAAGTCCGTAATACAGGATTTCGCCGGGCTTGATACGCACCATCAACCGGTGATTGGCATTAAAACCCAACTCAGACGGGGCTGCCAGAAAACTCAAAGAGTTATTTGCATCGCCGTCCTGCAGGTATCCAACGAATTGGTTTACTCCTGTTGCTGAGCCGGAATTGGCTGGGGTTAAATTTTTTCCACCTTCCGACATTGCAAGAAATGGCAGAAAGCTGAATAAGAAAGGAAGGATTCTTTTCATACAAATTAGGGGTTATATTTTTAAGCGCTATATATAGATTTTTCTTTTAAAGATTTTTTTATGATGAAGAAAAACACTGCAGGCCGGAATTAAAAAGCCTGTATCAAAAAAGCACGATAATAAAAAGTATAAGGGAATTTGTTGAGAAAGATAATCCGCATCACGAAAACTGTGAAGATCAGAAAGCAGTTTTGTCAATTTAGAGTTCAGTTGATTTGGATTACATTACAAATTACATATTAATCCAATTACATTAATATATTATTACAACTATTTCTGAAACCTGGTGAATTTCGGAAATTACTATTACGCCTACCTGAAGTAAAAAGCCCCTCCACAAAGAGGGGCTACATACAAACATCGAATACAAACACAGAGTTTATGCATGACCGGGTCTGTCGGGCTTATTCACCGATAGACCCCGGTTAATAAAATATCAATCAGGTTTTTTCCCGTCTAAAAATGTGTTGATTGTTCCAATCTCAGCCTGGTTATTCTCATCAGACTTTACCGTGTAGTTACTATAGAAGCTTTCAATATCCGCAATCTGGTTGTGCATTTCCATATTGCGGCGAAGGTAAGCAGGTACCGTTTCAAACTCATTGTTAGGATCGGCTGCATTGATGTTGAATGACAAATTACGCAGCTTCGCTATGCGTTCCATAGCCCGGCGCCTGAGTTCTTCTGTTTCGTCCTGCATCGCAGGCTCCTCAACAGATGACATCATGATAGGCTGAATTTGACCTTCTGGCTTTTCCTCCGCCGCTTTCTGGGAATCTTTAACTACCAGTTGCATTTCAACAGCAGGTTCGTCTTCCTGTGCTGACAGTTGCAATGGAGTTGGTTCCTCTTTCGAATTGGATTTTTCAACAGGCGGCTCCTCCACATAGATCTGTGAAGGCTTCGCCAGGTAACCACCCGACGAAAGGCGATTATTGTTGCTAGCTTCTTTATTAACAGAAGTGTCAATTTCAGTTTTTGCCGGTTGCTCTTCTGCAGCAGGTGTTGCTTTTTTCGCAGGGACAGGAGGTTGAACTTCCAGGTCGAATTCAATGATCGGTGCCTGGTCGGCAGCCGAAGATATTTCAAAAAACACCGGAGCTTCTTCTATTTTATCAACAGTAGTTTTACTAAGGGTTTCTACTGTTGGTGTTTCAACCAATGTTGGCATAAAAGGATCAACAGGTTCTTCTGTTTTAACTTCTGCAACTTCAGCCACAACTGGAGCAACAGCTTCTTCAACCGGCTTTTCTTCTGCAACAATCACAGCCGGAGTTTCATCAAGCAATGAGAACAATACTTTTTCAGGCTCTACTTCCACCGCTATTATTTCTTCTTCCTTTTTAACCACTGGTTCTGCAACCTGTTGTTGTTTTACTGTTGCTGTTTCGGGCATAGCCAGTTCAAGTACGATCTTGTCGTCTTTCTTTTCTGCTGCTGGTTTCTTACCTTCTTTTGCAAAAGGATCTTTGTGTTCAAAACCTGTTGCTATCAATGTAATACCGATCTGCTCGCCCAAAGTACTATCATAACCAAGTCCAAGAATAACATCTGTATCTTCTCCAGCCTGGCTCAGCAAATGTGCCTGGATAATTTCTACTTCGTCCATAGTGAACTCGTGTTCACCTTCAGCAGAATTGATATTGATGAGTATCCATTTAGCTCCACGGATATCATTATCGTTCAGCAATGGAGAAGTAAGTGCACTTTCAATTGCCTGTTGCGCCCTGTTTTCGCCATGTGCGGTAGCGCTGCCCAGTATCGCAACACCGCCATTACTCATTACGGTACATACATCAGCAAAGTCAACATTTATCTGCCCGGTACTGTTGATAACATCAGTGATACACTTAGCTGCAGTAGCCAGCACATTATCAGCTCTGCCGAATGCCTCCTTCATTTTGAGGTTACCGAACTGGTGGCGCAGTTTATCATTGCTGATCACAAGCAGGGTGTCTACATGATTCTTCAGATGCATGATACCCTCTTCTGCCTGTGCAATTCTTTTCTTTCCTTCATAAGCAAATGGTGTGGTAACGATACCTACCGTGAGGATGCCGAGATCTTTGCACATTTTTGCAATGATGGGGGCACCGCCTGTTCCAGTTCCACCACCCATACCGGCAGTGATGAATGCCATTTTGGTATTCACTTCCAGGATGCGCCTGATCTCTTCAAGACTTTCT
>JAFDXA010000462.1 GCA_018268185.1 Bacteroidota bacterium | reverse complement strand
TTGTTATCGTGCTGCCTGTTTGTACTGGTAAGCATTCATGGTTTTTCACAGGATTCATCAAGGCTCAGGGTTTCATTACTTACCTGTACGCCCGGGGATGAACTGTATTCAATTTTCGGTCATAGCGCCATCCGGGTTATCGACAGCAACAGTGTCACTGATATTGTCTATAATTATGGCACATTCAATTTCGATGACGAAGGCTTTTATTTAAAATTTGCCCGTGGCAAACTGCTTTACTTCATCAGCATAGAAAGATTTGAAGATTTCAAATACCTCTACCAGGCCACCAACCGCGGCATAACAGAACAATTACTTGACCTGGATGCAGAAGAAAAACAAGCCATCCGCCATGCACTGAATGAAAACCTGAAAGAAGAAAACAAATACTATAAGTATGATTTCTTTTTCGACAATTGTACCACACGCCTGCGGGATATGTTGCTTAAAATAAAGAAACCTACACCTGCGCTGCCGGCAGTGATGCCAGTGAATACAAGATTCAGGCAAGCGATCCATCAATATCTTGATCATGGAAAACAGTACTGGAGCAAACTCGGTATTGATATACTGCTGGGCGCCCGCTGCGATGCTGTTATGAAACCTTCTGATCAGCAATTCCTGCCCGACAATCTCATGAAAGCACTTGATAAAAGTGTACCTGCAACGGTGATCAACTCCAATAACCTTTACCAATTACCTGCTGCCGAAACAACAGAACCCTGGTTCACGCCACTATTCTTTTTTTCAGCATTGCTGATTTTTATGGTATTACTGAGCCTGTCAAAAAACAAAATATTGTTGGGTTTACTGGCCGGACTGGATGGTATGATATTCTTCCTTACCGGCCTGCTTGGCATCATTCTTATTTTCATGTGGACAGGCACCGACCACAGCATGACCAAGGACAATTATAACCTGCTTTGGGCATTGCCGTCGCATTCAATAATGGCTTTTTTCCTGAACAGCAAAAAAGGATTTGCAAAAAAATATTGGTTGTTCACTGCAGTGTTGCTTGCTCTGGTGCTGCTCACCTGGTTCATATTACCGCAGCAACTGAATGTAGCACTGGTTCCTTTTCTGTTACTTTTGCTGTACCGGTCGGCCATGAAATACCTGGGCAGGAACTAGAATATCTTTTTGCATTTTAACTTCATCCATCGCTTTACAATATGCAGGAAAAATATATCAGTTACAACGACCATCGCGTTTTTTACCGGATCACAGGTTCAGGAAAACCTGTTGTGCTGTTACACGGTTTTGGGGAAGATGGAAATATCTGGAAAGCGCAGGTTGATTACCTCAGCAAACATTACAGGCTGATCGTTCCCGATCTTCCCGGTAGTGGCAGATCTGATTTCATAAACGACCCGGCCACAAGGCTGGAAACATACGCCATCATTGTAAAACAGATACTCAGATCAGAAAGCATACAAAAGCCGGTGATGATCGGCCACAGCATGGGAGGCTACATAACACTTGCATTTGCTGAAATGTATCCCGGAGAACTGCATGCATTGGGTTTGTTTCATTCAAGTGCTTATAAAGATGATGAGGCAAAAATTGATGTGCGTAAAAAAGCGATCTCCTTTATTAAGGCAAACGGATCTGAAGCATTTCTCAAAACAAGCATCCCCAATCTTTTTTTCGACCAGGAAAATAAAGAGCCTATTGATTCGCTCATCAGTAATGGAAAAAAAATTATTCCCGAAGCCCTGGCTCAGTACTATGAAGCCATGATCGCCAGACCCGATAGAACAATGATATTGAGAAATTTAAAATCGCCGGTACTTTTCATCATGGGAGCATACGATAAAGCTGTTCCATTTACCCATGGCCTTGAGCAATCTCATATGCCTGGTATAGCTGATATCCATGTATTGCGCAATAGTGCACACATGGGAATGCTGGAGGAAACCACGAAAAGCAACAGCATCCTCGCCTCATTCCTGGCTGATTTTACCTATTAATCATTTTTTAGTCTGAAACAGCGCCCCGTAAGCAACTTAAGCGTTTTAAATTGCGTTATAATGCTGAGGGTTGAACTTTAAGATTTTTTTTGCTCAACCCTTAGCTATTGAGATTCATGCAGACAGCATTTTTTGCTATTTTACAGTCTTATTCCTGACAGAATAACTTTAATGAAACACACACTACTTTTTATTATTCTTCTGGCTTGTTTCGGAACGGCTGATGCCCGGCATGTTACCGGAGGGGAGATTATTTATGATTACGTGGGACCCGGTGTTACTCCCAACACTAAAATATACCGCATCACCATGATGCTTTTCAGGGATAATAATTGTGCGTCTTCCGGTGCCCAGACCTGCGCTGAATTACCAGCCAGCGTTTCCATGGGAATTTACAGTAATAACAATGGGCAGTTGTTTGGCGGATTCAGGGAAGTTGAACGAAACAACCTGCTTCCCGTTTCCATACTTGCCAGCCCTCCCTGCATGACGAATCCTCCCAGTTTCAATTACAGTGTTGCTTATTATATTTTTGAAATTGAGCTACCTAACAATACAGCAGGATATACAGTTACTTATCAGACCTGTTGCAGGGTAAACGGCATCAGCAACACCAGTGATAATGTTGGAGCTACCTATACAACCGAAATTCCGGGAACCAATGTATTGCAAAACGGCTGGACAGATAACAGTCCGCGTTTTCAGACCGGCATTTCAGTAATCTGTTATAACAAACCTTTTACGCTTGATTTCAGCGCTACAGATCCCGACGGCGATTCGCTTACCTATTCGATCTGCAGTGCATTCAATGGGGGTGCCGCACAGAATGCGAGTTATACAACGCCTGCTGGCCCGCCATATTCTTCAATACCCTACTCTTCACCTTATTCCGGAACTTCTCCGCTTGGAAACCAGGCAACCATAAACCCGCAAACAGGTATTATATCCGGTATTGCACCGGATGCCGGTAAATACGTGGTTTCTGTTTGTGTGAGTTCTTACAGGAATGGCCGCTACATCGCCGTTCACAGGAAAGATTTTATCGTTACAGTTGCACCCTGCGATTTCAGTGGCGCACAGCTCGACCCGAGTTATATCAGTTGTGATGGTTTTACATTTTCTTTCTTCAACCTGAATAATTCGCCACTTAACCAGACATTCTATTGGGATTTCGGTGATGGCAATTCATCTACTGATCCAACACCAACACACACTTATACCACAGCCGGGATTTATACATTGAAACTGGTGATAAACCGTGGTGGTGGCTGTTCCGATTCTACCACAGCTCCCTTAAGGGTTTTCCCGGGCTATTTCCCCGGGTTCACCAGCCTTGCGCCTGTGTGCAAAGACAAACCTTTACAATTCCGTGATGCTACTACTGCCAACTACGGGCACCCAATTGTATGGCGTTGGGACTTTGGTGATCCTTCTACAACCGCAGATACAAGCATCCTGCAAAACCCTGTTTATACTTACCATGACACTGGTACTTTCCGTGTTACCCTGGTTGTTGGGAGCGATAAGGGCTGTACAGGCACTATCAGCAAAGATGTACGGATTGTAGATAAGCCTGTATTTTCCGTGGGTAATGATACGCTCATCTGTAATATTGATACACTGCAGTTAAACGCGGCTGTTTCAACGGGAGGACAGATAACCTGGTCGCCGAACTACAACATCAATAACGTTAATAGTTTAACACCGCTTGTGAGCCCGGATGTTACCACAACCTACACCGCCGTATTCGTTGACAATACAGGCTGCACCGCCACAGGCTCTTTAACAGTAAACGTGGTTGATCATGTTACGCTCGATCTTGATGGCGATACCACGATCTGCCGAACGGATGCCATTACACTGAATCCTTTCAGTAATGGATTGCATTATGTGTGGTCGCCGGCAGCTACGCTCAGTGATCCGGGAATAAAAAACCCGGTTGCTACGCCAACAGCCCCGCTAACTGTTTACACGGTAACGGCTAATATCGGTAAATGCGTGAGTACAGACCAGGTTACGATCAAAACAGTTCCTTATCCCGCTGCCTATGCAGGAAAAGATACTTTGATATGCAGGGGTAAATCAGTTCCATTGCAGGCCAGCGGAGGAAGTATTTACACCTGGACGCCGGCTGCTTTTTTAACTGCGACAAATATTCCAAACCCTGTATCGCAATCGCCTATCGGCACCGTTGTTTATATTGTTGAAGTAAGAGATGTACTGGGTTGCCCGAAACCCGTTTATGATACAGTGATCGTAAATGTTGCCAATATTACTGCGGATGCAGGCCCGAGAGATACTTCCATCGTTATCGACCAGCCTCTGCAACTGAATGCCACAGGAAGCACTTATTATTCCTGGTCGCCGGGCACATGGCTAGATAACCCCAACACCAGCAACCCGGTTGCCTTACCGCTGGATAATATCCAATACGTGGTTACTGCCACCAATGATATTGGATGTTTTGGAAGAGATACCATCAATGTAAAACTCTTCAAAGTAAAACCGGATCTGTATGTCCCTACCGCATTCAGTCCAAATGGAGATGGCTTGAATGATGATTTCAAACCACTCGCTTTAGGCATGAAATCTCTCGACGCATTCAGGGTGTATAACCGCTGGGGGCAATTGATATTTTCCACAACTGACATCGGTATAGGTTGGGACGGAACATTTGGCGGAGCCGAACAAAGCCCCGGCACCTATGTGTGGTATGCCTCTGGGACCGACTACAAGGGAAAAAAACACGAACGGAAGGGAACCGTAGTGTTGATAAGATAATTGCTTCTTCTACTCTCTATCAAAAAAACAGGCATCCCTGCATCTTTTTTTGCGTATATTTAGGAGCTTTTGAGCCGCCATACAACTATGAAGCGGATTTTTATTCTTTTACTGTTCCTGTATTCTGCAACACCGTCTTTTGCTAATCATACGAAGGGGGGATGGATGTATTATAAATACCTGGGGCCTGGAATAAATGATCCAAATAAACTCCGGTACACAATAGGTATACTTTTCTATACCAGTTGTAATCCTACCGCCAATGATGATAATTTCAGTCTTTCGGTTTTTGAAGGAGGTGCACCCTTTACGCTTGTAAATACCTTCCCGGTTAGTACCGGCAACAGTGATTTCATCAGCAATTGCGTATTGGCTTCCTGCTATCCATGTCTTGATGTGATACCGAGTATCTGTTATTGGGTTCGTAAATATGAAACCACCGTTGAGCTGACTCCTTCTCCCAATGGATATATATTGTCGAAACAAAGATGCTGCAGGGTTACAGGTATAAACAACCTTACTGCCCCTTCAAACGATGTTGGTGAAACCTACTCAATAAATATCCCGGGTTTCAATGTGCCGTTTAACAATGCACATGTGAATTCCAGTCCGCAATTTGTTTTTAATGACACCGCAATTGTTTGTGGCAATAACGCATTCTCCATAAACTTCAATGCATCAGATCCTGATGGCGATTCACTTGCCTATTCATTCTGCAATGCTTTTACTGGAGGCGACAATGTGAATGTTGTTCCAGAACCAGCGTCAAACCCACCTTATTCAAGTGTTCCCTATGCCGCACCTTATTCGGGAAGCAGCCCGTTGGGAAGCGGAGTAACCATTAACCCTGTTACAGGATTGATAAGCGGTATTGCGCCACCTCCGGGCGAATATGTATTAACTGTTTGTGTAGCCGAATACAGGAATGGAATTCATTTTGCAGATTCAAAAAAAGAACTTCACCTGAGCGTAGCCGATTGTTCTCCTGTTGTTGCAACGCTTGATCCGGAATTCACTACATGCGGTGATCTTACTCTATCATTCAGTAATGAAACAGATAATATTGCCATTCAAAACTGGTTCTGGCAATTCGGCGACCCGGCATCAGGAACAAACGATTCATCGGATCTTCAGTTTCCAACACATACTTTTACCACAGCCGGAGATTATATCATCAAGCTGATCGTAAACCGGGGTTTGCCCTGTGTTGATTCTACAGAACAGCTCGTGCACGTATTCCCGGGATTTTTCCCGGGCTTCTTCAGCAGCCCGCCATACTGTGCCGGCCAACCGGTGAGTTTTGTGGATACCACAAGAACTAATTATGGCGTGGTAAGTAACTGGAGCTGGAATTTCGGAAACAATGCTACGCTTGCAGATACGAGCCATCTGCAGAATCCAACTTATACGTACACCAATCCGGGCCCATATACTGTGCAACTCATCTCCTCAAACAGCAAGGGATGTAAAGACACCATAAGGCATGATATTGTGATCAATGCGGTACCAACAGTATCTGTATCTCCCAATGATACCAGTTATTGCGCACTCGACAGTCTGCAACTGAATGCATCCGGCACTGCCGGCGGAACCTACAGCTGGTTGCCTGCTACCAATATCACCACTGCAAATATTTCAAACCCATTGGTATTTCCGCCTGCCATAACCCAGTATATCGTTACACACGAAGTAGCTGGTTGTAAAAAAACAGATTCGATCACCGTTACGCCGCTTAATGATCTTACCAATAACATTATAGCCAATCCAGCAACGATCTGCCAGGAAGATACCCTTACGCTTTCGGGCAGCAGCAATAAAACAAATCACCTGAGTTGGCAATGGAGTCCGACAACATCATTGCAATCTCCGGCAACACAATCAACAAGAGCCTGGCCATCTGTTACAACAACGTACACACTTACTACCCGTTGGGGTAACAACTGTGTTGCAACCAAACAGGTGAACATCCCGGTAACACCGCTGGCCATTCCCCATGCCGGGCCTGATACCACTTATTGTGTTGGACAAACTGCTGTGCCTTTACTTGCATCAGGCGGCGTAAGTTATCACTGGACCCCCACTACCGGCTTAAGCGATCCTAACATCGCAAACCCGTTCGCTTCGCCATCTGTAAATACCAATTATATCGTTGCTGTTGGCGTTGCCGGTTGCAGCAAAACAAAAACAGATACCATACTTGTTAAAGCCAGGAGCAAGCCTGCCCTTCAGCTTACCAATGATACATTGATATGCTCAATAGACACTTTACAGTTGAATGCTGCGGGTACCGGTTCTATTACCTGGTGGCCGAACTACAACATCAACAGCCTTACCATACCCGCGCCTTTGGTAAGCCCTGATATTCCAACGATGTATCATGTACAGTTGGTTGATGCCTATCATTGCTACAGCGAAGATTCTGTATATGTGGATGTAAAGACCGTTGTTACGATCAATGCGGGTCCCGACACATCTATATGTAAACCGGAAGGCTACACCCTGAGAACTACCAGTGATGCCTTGCATTACAAATGGGTTCCTTCAGCATTCCTTAATAATGATACGATAAAGAATCCGTTCGCCAGTCCACCGGTTACAACAACGTATAAAGTGATTGCCAACATAGGCAAATGCCAGAGTGAGGATGAAGTAAAAATAATTGTTGCTCCTTATCCAAAAGCAGATGCAGGAAAAGATACAGCCATCTGCTTTGGAAGCAGTGGCCATATTACTGCCACCGGCGGAAGCATTTATTCGTGGACTCCAACTACATTCCTCAGTAACCCGAATATTCCAAACCCGGCTGTAATCATCCCCACTTCTGATATTACTTATACCGTTACGGTAAGAGATACTCTTGGCTGTACCAAAGCGATACAGGACTCTGTTTTTGTTAAAGTGGTATGGCCTTTAAACGTAGATGCCGGCCCGCCAGATACCAGTCTGGTTGAAGGACAAACCATCATGCTGAATGCTACGGGTGCACTCACGTATGCATGGAGCCCCGACACATGGCTGAGCAGTACTACGAGCCCGAACCCATTAAGCTCGCCGGAAAATGATATCTGGTATTATCTTACCGGAACAGATCAATACGGATGTAAGGGAAAAGACAGTATTCACCTTCGGGTTTACTTCCTCGATTCAGATATGTATGTTCCAACTGCTTTCACACCAAATGGCGATGGCATCAATGATGTGATCAAACCGATCATGCTGGGCATGCGTTCACTCAATTATTTCAAGGTTTACAACAGGTTTGGTGAACTGATGTTCTATACAACCGAGATAGACAAAGGCTGGGATGGCGTTTATAAAGGAAAGCCACAGGATCCGGCAACCTTTGTATGGATGGCACAGGGTGTTACTTATAAAGGAAAGACCAAGACCCGTAAAGGTTATGTTGTTCTAATCAGGTAATACCAGTTCAGTTCATTGTGCCGCTGTTTTTCTTTCTTAATTTTGATCTCCCTTTATTCATCTTCAATTTTTCAATTTCATTGAATGAACAGTATTGTTTTTATTACAGGAGCAACTGCCGGTATCGGTGAAGCTTGCGCAGAAAAATTTGCTTCAGCGAAGTACGATCTTATCATAACAGGCAGGCGTGTAGAAAGACTCGAAGCTCTGAAAGACAGGCTTGAAAAGCAATATGGCGTTAAGGTACAAACAGCCTGTTTCGATGTGAGAGATAAAAATGCTGTTTTTGAAAAGATCAATGCGCTCCCGGATGAGTGGAAGCAGATCGGCATACTTATAAACAATGCCGGCCTCGCTCTTGGCAGACACAGTTTTGAAAATGCCGATCTTACCGATTGGGAAACCATGCTGCATACCAATATCGACGGACTGCTGTATGTAAGCAAGGCCATCATTCCATTAATGATAAACAGCAAAAAAGGGCATATTGTCAACCTGGGTTCAATAGCAGGAAAGGAAGTGTACGAAAACGGCAATGTTTATTGTGCCAGCAAGTTTGCTGTTGATGCCATCAGTAAATCCATGAGAATAGACCTGCTTAAATATGGCATTAAAGTTACTTCGATCAATCCCGGCGCTGTAGAAACTGAATTTTCTCTCGTA
>JAFDXA010000461.1 GCA_018268185.1 Bacteroidota bacterium | reverse complement strand
TTCGATCAATCCCGGCGCTGTAGAAACTGAATTTTCTCTCGTAAGATTCAAAGGCGATGAAAGCAAGGCCGCTTCAGCATATGCAGGTTATGAACCACTCACTGCTACTGATATTGCCGATACAATTTTTTATTGCTGTACATTACCGAAACACGTTTGTATCAACGACCTGGTGATCACCTGCCTGCAACAGGCCGGCACTTATTACTTCTATAAAACCCAGCAATAAAAGGGGTTGCAGAACGTTATAGGGTTTTTACGAAGTAAAATTATCTGGAAGCCGGCAAGCAACCCGTTTGTTTACTAAGTAATAAAAGTTATGATATTTCTATGAATAGCGGGCAAAACTCCCTATACTTGTATTGCAATACCTAACAAACACCACAATGAAAAACCTGTCTATCATCCTGTCCTTCGCACTACTCAGTGCCACAGCAACAGCCCAAAACAATGTTATCCGCCAGCAGTTATGCTCAAATGAATTAATAGCGCACCAGGCCGACAGCATCAAACAAGATCTTGCCAAACAAGGATTCATGGTTGTGAAAGAAGCTTCCGTAAGCATGGAAAGCGAATACGAAATGCCGGTGATCGTTCCCTTAACCCAGGGAAGCTGGTACCAGTTTGTATTCATAGGAGATATAAGTTCCAAACTTTATGAAGTGAGGATGTTCGACTGGAATGAAAGGCAGGTGGTTTACCAGAAGAAAATGTGGGGAGATGTTGATGGAAATGTGATCAGTTATTCTTACATACCACAATTCTCAGAATACCACATGATGAAACCTGTGCAGGTAAACAAGAAGAAGAAAGAATTATGCGGTTATGTGATGTTACTCAAAAAAACAAAATAACCCCCATCCTGTTACTCATACGCAGTAGTTTATAATTTAACCAAAACAAAGAAGGTGCTTCAACAGCACCTTTATTTTTTTACCTGGTTATGTAAATACCTGCAACGATCAAACCGGCTTATTCCTTCTCTTTCTTCTTTTTCTTTTTCTTCTTCGGATCATATATATCTTCAGCCTTGTCGATCAATTTCAAAAATTCTGCCTGCAGGTAATTCTGTTTATCTGCCACGGGGTCTGCAGCTGCACGGATAAAATCCCAGTCAACTTTTTTATCGATGTAAGGTGATTGGCGAAGCTTTAACCCGAACATGGTAACAGCTGTGATGAAGCGGAGTTCTTTGTGCAGGCTGTCTACCGGAATAAAATTATTCTTCACCCGGTAATCAACATGCCTGTGTGAAGTATCATTGCACATGCTGTAGCGTAATGAAAGTGCTGCTATATCATCTGTAACAGAAGTATTCTGCGTGAGCAGGTTCTGTTGTGTTGGAACGATCTCGAAAATCGCCAGTGTGCTGTTCCCGCTACCGATCTCACCACCTTCCAGTTCACTGGTGCTGTCTGTTACGGCATCCTTCCTGTTATCGAAACCTATCAGGCGGTATTGTTTTACCATGGATGGATTGAATGTAACGTTCATATATACATCATCGGCCACGGCATAAAATGTTTGTGTGATCTCCTTCACCAAAACTTTTTCAGCTTCCTGTATATCATCAAGGTAAGCATAGTTACCGTTGCCTTTCTTGGCAAGTGTCTGCAGTTTTGAATCTTTAAAATTACCCATGCCCACACCAAGGCAAGTGAGGTATATTCCTGTCTGCCTTTGCTTGGTGATGAGTTCATCCAACGCTTTTTCGGTTGTTTCACCAACATTAAAATCACCGTCGGTAGCAAGTATTACCCTGTTGTTGCCGCCCTTTATGAAAGTGCTGCCAGCCACCTGGTAGGCAGCCCGGATGGCTGATTCGCCGGGAGTGTCACCGGCCGCAGTGAGTGATTCGATTGATTCGAGGATTTTTTCTTTTTCGGCACCGGATGTTGGTTGCAGCCAGGTACCTACATAGCCGCCATAAGTAACGATAGAAACCGTGTCAATGGGTCTAAGATTTTTTACAAACATCTGGAAAGCCGCTTTAAGCAATGGTAGTCGGTTGGGCATATCCATGCTTCCTGAAACATCTATCAGGAATACCAGGTTGCTGGGTGGAATCTTATCGAGGTTCAGTTTCTTGGCGCTTACATTTAAATAAAGTAATTGCTTCTGTGGATCCCAGGCACAGGCGCTTAACTGCGAACTGATCTTGAATATCTCATTCTTTGCCGGCTCCTGGTAAAAGATGTTGAAATAGTTCATCATTTCTTCCGTACGAACGGCATCGGGCGGAACAGTGCTGCCCATATTGATGAACCTGCGTACATTACTGTATGAAGCCTTGTTAACATTCAATGCGAAGCCTGTGTTGGGATAGTTGGAAGCATTCACATAACTGTTTTCCACCAGTTGAAAATAGGTTTCATCATCAGTAAACCAACTGTACTTGGAATGTTCGTTAAGATCTTTTGTAACTGAAATGAGTTTGGGCTTGTTTTTACTGCTGTTGCTTTCACCAAGTTTTAACTGGATCGTTTGCCAGATATCTGTTTTTACTCTTACCGTTTTGCTTTCGTACCCATCCAGGCTGACGGTAAGTGAATCGAATTGATTCTTTACATTGAT
>JAFDXA010000460.1 GCA_018268185.1 Bacteroidota bacterium | reverse complement strand
GGCCTGGAAAGCATGTGGGAATGGGAAAGGCAAGTGAAACCGGCAGCATGAATTCATAATTATTTAACACAGGAAATTTGCAAACCGCCTTTCCGCACATTTATCTTCAACTCATAAAACCTTAAATCATTATGGACCCCGACTCGGGAGGGTATATAAATACCTCCACCATCTTCAAAACTTCTCTTCTTACCATCACTTTCAGCGCTTTTTACTTTTACCGCACCGAAAAATACAGTCAACCTTTCAAGCTTACGCTTGAGAAGAAAGACAGCATAACGGTAGCCGAAAAAAAACAAGCAAAGCCGGTAAAGAAAAAAAAGAAAACCATTTACCTCACTTTCGACGACGGCCCAAACAAGGGAACCCGAAGCGTAATGCACATCATTGAGCAGGAACAGGTTCCGGTTACCCTGTTTGTTGTTGGCGAACATGTGTATGGCAGCAGGTATCAAAGCGCTATCTACGACAGTGTTTGCCAGAGCAGGCTTTTCGAGATCGCCAATCACAGTTACACGCATGCTTTCGGCAACCGGTTTGAAAAATTCTATGCGGTGCCCGACAGCGCTGTGAAAGATTTTATCCGGTGTGCCGACAGTCTGCACCTTACCACACGCATTATCCGTACGCCGGGGCGGAATATCTGGCGTACAGACAGCACCAGTTGCACCGATATTAAAACCTCAACCGCCGCGGCCGACAGTCTGCAGCAAAATGGTTTTAAAGCCGTGGGCTGGGATCTCGAATGGCATTTTGATGATAAACAGCGACTCGTTCAGACAACCGAAGAGATGATAAACCAGGTTGACAGCGCTTTTGCAAAAAATAAGACAAAGATCACGGATCACCTCGTTTTACTTGCACATGACCAGGTGTACGCAAACTCACAGGATTCGGCTTCACTTCAGCAGTTTATCAATAAACTCAAGGAAAAGGATGAATATGATTTTGAACAGGTAAGCAAATACCCGGGTGTAAGTACAGATTAAAGATATAGTTTTTAAATTTTGATTTATATTTAGTTATAAAATACAAAGCATATGGCCTTAATAGAATCAGGGAATCCAGCCCTCTCAGAAAAAAAATTCCGGGATACAGTTCTTGATGATGTTGTTGCAAATGAAAATGTGATGACAATAAAGGGAACATTGAACAAATTTGGATTTCTTTTTTTACTTACACTGGGTGCAGCATTTTATTCTTGGCGGGAAGCGGCTTTGGGTGGAAATTCCTGGACGTTGGTACTGATTGGGGTTTTTGGCGGCCTTGCCCTGGGATTGATTATGGGATTTAAAAAAGAATGGAGTCCGTACCTGGCGCCGGCTTACGCCTTGATGGAAGGATTGTTTGTAGGAGCAGTATCAGCTTACTTTGAATATAGCTTTCCAAGTCGCCAGGGTGGTTATTCCGGTGGCTATTCAGGTATTGTAGTACAGGCGGTGGGGCTTACTTTTTCGGTAGTAGCAGTGATGTTTCTTTTATACAAATTCAGAATAGTGCAGGCAACTCCATTGTTTAAAAAAGTAATTTTATTGGCAACTTTGGGGTTAGGTATATTTTATCTGGTTTGCTGGATCATTTCTCTTTCCGGTGGATTATTGCCTTCCTTTTTGTTTGAAGGAAGCCCGATAGGAATAGGATTTTCAATTTTTGTTGTAGCCCTGGCATCTTTCAAGTTAATCGTGGATTTTGACTTAATTGAGCAGGGTGTAGAAATGGGAGCCCCGAAGTACATGGAATGGTATGGCGCTTTCGGTTTGCTCGTAACAATTGTTTGGCTTTACCTGGAAATACTCAGGTTATTGGCCAAATTAAACAGCCGGAAGTAAAGTATTTTCAATATAATTTTGAAAGCCTTGCAGAACGCGGGGCTTTTTTATTTTATCCTGAATAAGCTAACTTGTAAAACCTTAAAAAGAAAACAGATGAAAAAAGCCATCCTGCTACTTCCGGCCCTTGCGTTTTTTATTGCAACGTACAGCCAGACAAAACTGGTTGAAAAAATAGCTGCAAAGCCCGGAACAATCACCATCCCTTATGAGAAATATGTATTGCCCAACGGTCTCACACTGATTATTCATGAAGATCACAGCGACCCGATCGTACATGTGGATGTTACTTACCATGTTGGATCAGCCAGGGAAGAGATCGGTAAATCCGGTTTTGCTCATTTTTTTGAACACATGATGTTCCAGGGAAGCGACCATGTAGGAGATGAACAGCATTTTAAGATCATCAGTGGGGCAGGGGGAAACCTGAACGGAACCACCAACCAGGACCGCACCAATTATTTTGAAACGGTTCCATCCAACCAGCTCGAAAAAATGATCTGGCTTGAAAGCGACCGCATGGGGTTTTTACTGGATGCTGTAACACAACAGAAATTCGAAATCCAGCGCAGTACAGTTAAGAATGAAAGAGGGCAGAATTACGATAACCGCCCTTATGGCTTAACCGGCGAATTCACGAACAAGAATTTATATCCTTATGGTCATCCTTACAGCTGGTTAACCATCGGGTATGTAGAAGATCTCAACAGGGTGAATGTAAATGATCTGAAAAATTTCTTTCTCCGTTGGTATGGCCCCAACAATGCCACGCTAACAGTTGGGGGAGATGTAAAGCCGGATCAAGTGATCAGGCTTGCTGAAAAATATTTCGGCCCCATACCTCCGGGCCCGCAGGTAACCAAAACCATACTACCTGTTGTAACGTTGGCTTCCGACAGGTATGTTTCTTATACCGACAATTATGCAAAAGTGCCGATGCTGATCAAAACATATCCAACGGTTCCGAATTATGATAAAGATATGGGAGCTTTATCCTGCCTGTCGCAGATCATCGGCCAGGGAAAAAATTCCATCTTATACCAACAGATGGTAAAACCACAGATCGCATTGATGGCCACGGCCAACAGCCGGCTTTCAGAACTGGCAGGAGAATTTTCTATTCAACTAACGCCATTGCCTGGCCGTAGTCTTGCTGCACTCGACAGCCTTTACAAAGAATCGCTCCTGGCTTTTGAAAAGCGTGGTGTTACCGATGACGATATAGAAAAGTTTAAGGGCAGTATGGAGGCTTTTTACATCAATTCGCTGCAGAGTGTATCAGGCAAAGTTTCGCAGCTGGCATCATTTCAAACCTTTACCGGCAACCCCAATACCATTGGTTCGTTACTTGATATGTTCAAATCGGTAACAAAGGAAGATGTAATGCGGGTGTATAACACGTACATAAAAGGAAAGCACAGCGTAACGGTGAGTGTGCTTACAAAAAGCCAGCAGATGGAACCTGCTATGCCCGATAATTATGTTATTGATACATCGGGATATAAAAAACCTAATTATGGTTATGATGGATTGGTATATAAAAAGCCAACAGATAATTTCGATCGGTCAAAGATGCCGGCAGCAGGGCCGAACCCGGTAGTAAAAGTTCCACCGTTCTGGAAGAAAGAATATACGAACGGGATCCGCATGATCGGAACACAGAACACGGAATTACCGGTTATAACCATACAGGTTACCATACCCGGCGGGCACATTGTACAGGCTTCAGATACTTCTAAAACTGGCCTGGCCGCAATGGTAGCACGCATGTTCGGAGAAGACAGTAGAAATTATACTGCTGAAAGAATGGCGGTGGAGCTGCAGAAACTGGGAAGCGGCATATCAGTGAACAATACGGTTGACGGGATGACATTTGTTGTTCAATGTCTTAAAACGAATATTGATAAAACCCTTCAGCTCCTGGAAGAAAAAATGTTGCGTCCGGATTTTACGGAAGAAGCTTTTTCACGTAACCAGAAGCAGGTACTTGAGGGATTCAAACAGGCGAAAGCGCAGCCGGCCACCATTGCCAGCAATGTATATGATAAGCTTTGTTTCGGGACTGCTAATATTCTCGGCCTGAGTGATAATGGCACCGAATACACGATCAAGAATATGAAGCTTGCGGATGTAAATAGTTATTACAATAACTACATGACATCAAGGGGAACAAGGGTAGTAGTGGTTGGCGATATTACACAGCAGGAGATAGAACCCAAACTTGGTTTTCTTAAAAATCTCCCCGATAAAAAAATCGAAATGCCGGTATTACCGGCAGCACCAGCCATCAGCCAAACAACCATTTACCTGGTTGATGTACCCAAGGCGGCACAAACCGAATTCAGGATAGGCGGAGCGACCGGTTTAAAATACGATGCAACGGGTGATTACTACCGGGCAATACTGGCAAACTATGTGCTGGGTGGCGATTTCAGCGGACGTGTTAACATCAACCTGCGGGAAGACAAGGGCTGGACCTATGGCGCCCGTACTGCTTTCAGCGGCAACAGTTACAACGGGAAATTCACTTTCAGCGCAGGTATAAAAGCGGCAGCTACAGACAGCGCTGTTACAGAAGTGATGAAGGAACTGAAGAATTATGCAGATAATGGCATTACTGCCGATGAAATCAGTTTTATGAAAAGCTCACTCGGACAGCGTGATGCACTCATGTATGAAACCGGCGCCCAAAAAGCCGGCTTTGTCGGACGCATACTTGAATACAACCTGCCGGGAAATTTTGTTGATGAACAGAACCGCATCCTGGCCCAGATATCCAAAATGGAAATAGACGCAGTGGTAAAAAAATGGATCAATCCTGAAAAAGTAAATATCCTGCTTGTTGGAGATAAGGCCAAAATACTTCCGGGTCTGCAGAAACTGGGTTACGAAATTATTGAGTTGGATGTGGATGGAAACAGGAAATAAATGCCCGGTTCAAAATTTATAGCAGGAATTCCTGTATCTAAGTAATTTTTACGACAACTGTTGCGTGAGACACGCAACAGGGCAATGAAAACAGGAAATATCCGGCAAATAAAAAATCCCGGTACGATACCGGGATTTTTATTTGTAACAGTATTATTTTATTCTCTTCCATCCAGGAGATTACCCAATCCACCCAGAATACTTCCTTCCTCTTTCCTGTTGTAGGTTCCGTATTGCATGATCCGTCCGGCAAGCCTGCTGATTGGTAGTGATTGCAGCCATACTTTTCCAGGCCCACGCATTACTGCAAAGAATAAACCTTCACCACCAAACATCCAGTTTTTAACGCCACGGATGAATTCAATATCGAAATCTACACCTGCTGTATAGGCAACCACGCATCCGGTATCAACTTTGAGAAGTTCGCCGGGTTGTAATTCTTTTTCTATTACATAACCACCGGCATGGGCAAAAGCAAGTCCATCACCTTCCAGTTTTTCCATAATGAAACCTTCACCACCAAAAATACCCGTACCCAATTTGCGCTGGAATTCGATGCCGATGCTCACGCCTTTGGCTGCACAAAGAAATGCGTCTTTCTGAGCGATGATCTTACCGCCTAGTTGCTGGAGGTCGAATGGAATGATTTTCCCGGTATAAGGAGCTGCAAAGCTCACCCTTTTCTTTCCCTGTCCTGTATTGGTGAAAGCGGTCATGAATAAACTTTCACCAACGAGCAGCCTTTTACCGGCGCTGAATAATTTTCCTAATAATCCACCACTCTGCTGTTGGCTGCCATCGCCGAAGATTGTTTGCATCTGGATATCATTATCCATCATCATGAATGCGCCGCTTTCTGCAATGGCTGTTTCGTTGGGGTCAAGTTCAATCTCTACGAATTGTAATTCTTCTCCGTAAATCCTGTAATCAATTTCATGGTTTGTTCTCATGCTATAAATTTTGCGTGAAGATAAAACCAATTTGAAAATGTGGGGATGTGAAAATGTGATAACTGGTTACAAATTCATGCAAATAAAAATACCCGTCAGAGTTTTACAATTACGCCAAGGCCGTTGCCGGTGAAACCCACCTGGGTTTTTTCCATGAGTTTGTAGATCTTCTTTCCATGAAAATTGTGAATGGTGAACATCACGCCATCCAGCAGCATCAATCCGGCTCCCTGAAGAATAATGCTTTCGCCATAGCCCTTGTATTTCTGTGGATTTTTTACGGAAGGATTCCGGGAGCGTTCTTTGAGGTAAAAGCCGCTCGCTATGTAAGCAGCATCCAGCCCGAGGTTAAAGATATAGGTCTTTTCAACACCACTTTGTTGTTTGAGAGATTGGCTGAGCGTCATGCCGTCTTTGTTTTTGATACCCAGGTAACCCAACGCTGCCAGCCCGAGATTGATACCACCCCACATTACGTTCATCTGGTGAAAATACAGGTTGGTGCCATGTGTTTGACCAGTAGCTATACCGCTGTAAATGAGGTTTGCGGCCGACCAGCCTGCCAGTGTAATCATGCCATTTCGGGTGATGCGGTTTCTTTCCCGGTTGAAGTTGTTGAGATCTGCCCGTTGCTGGCTATAGCTTTTTATAGAAATAAGGATGACGGCGAGTAGTATTATCTTTTTCTTACCCTGATAAACGATTTAACTGAGGGGAAAGTTCATCAAAACTCCGGGAAGTTGAATTTATTTTGTCATCAAGGCACAAAGACACACCGAATCACTGAATACGGAAAAGTTAAATGCCACCCTTTGCAGAGCGGCATTTACCCGATTCTTCCTATTTCGTAATCAATCCTAACGCTAAGCTTTTTTATCTTTCAATAAACCATTCCACACTTTTTTGCCCTGGAGTCTTCTCACGAGGTACATGATTCCAACGAAGATGAAGAAGAACGGGCCGGCAAAACCAAGTATCGCAATGAATTTGGTTCCGTAGAAACTTTCCATCGGCCTGCGCAAACGTTCGGCAATGATGTACATACTTGGCACCATGATCAGGGTGAGGAAGAAGGCAAATATCAACCCGAATATCATAGTCCAGCTTAATGGCCCCCAGAACACCACGCTATCGCCACCAAAGAAAATATGTGGGTTGAGGTGCTGGAATAAAGAAACGAAGTCGATATTAAAACCAACGGCCAATGGCAGCAATCCCAATATGGTTGCAACAGCCGTAAGCAATACCGGGATGATACGGATCTTTCCGGCCTCAATAGCAGCCTGCCTTGTACGCATGCCCCTGCCACGCAGCTCATCTGTAAATTCAATCAGGAGAATTCCGTTCTTGATAACAATACCCGCCAATGCAATGATACCAACGCCCAGCATGATGGTTGCGATTGTCATTCCTGTGAATGCATAGCCAAGCAATACGCCGATGATGCTGAAAAATATTTCTGTAAGTACAATGAATGG
>JAFDXA010000045.1 GCA_018268185.1 Bacteroidota bacterium | reverse complement strand
GCTGATACCTGCAGGATGCCGCTTTGTTCAATCGTAAGAATGGGTATGCCGGGGTTTGCAATGTTTCCAACTTCGGCGAGCTTTTGTGTTACAACCCCGCTGAATGGGGCATACAGGCTGCTGTATGCAAGTGAAGCATTTACTTCACTCCGCATTTGCCTTGCAGCTTCTACCCTTGATTTGGCAGCACTGAACTGCAGGGTCACATTATCCAGTTCTTTGGCTGTAGCGCTTTGCTGGTTGTAAAGCGCATTGAACCTATCGTAATCCTTTTTAGCACTCACAAAAGCGGCTTCGGCCTCTGCGATCATAGCTTCGGTTTGCGCTCTTTTAGCACGAATATCTTCATCACTGATGGTAACAAGCAATTGGCCTTTGCCAACCTTGTCTCCGGCTTTTGCATAGATATTCGTGATACGCCCCATTACACGGGTACTTATATTACCTGTTTGAACAGCTTCTACCTGCCCGCTTGCAATAACTGCATGCTGCGAGCCCGAAGAAGCTGTTGCTATGGTAACAGGTATGGGTTTCTCAGTTGGTCCATCTTTTTTTTCTTCCTTACCGGAACAGGCAGTTAAACCTGCAACCGAAAGAATAGATAAAGCAATGAGTAAATTTTTTGTAAACATGATGATCTGGTTTGTATGATGTTATTTGTTGGTAGTTAAGAATTGAAGGTTGGCAACGGCTGTATTATAATTGAAAACGGATTGTACGGCGCTCAACTTTTGCTGGTAGAGTTGTGTTTGAGCAAGCAATACATCAGACGTTTTAACCAAACCCTGTGTATAGCGATTTTGCAGAACACGTAGTGCTTCCGAAGCCTGTTCAACTGCGAGCTCATGTTGTTTCATGGCAAAAAGCGCTTCAGATAATTGCCTTTTGGCATGATTCACCTGCAGCGCTGCTTCGCTTTTCTGCTGCTCAAGTTGTTTGCGTATTTTGTCTTTCTCCGCATTTTGCAACGAAATGGTTGTTTTTGTTCTGTTGCCATTGAAAATGTTCCAGGATAATTGTATCCCAGCGAGATAAGCATTGGCATTAAATCCGAGCATGCTGTTGTCATTGAACTGGTAGGATCCAAAAGCATTCAGCCGGGGCCAGTAACTCATTTTGGATGATTTGATCATCAGGTCATAACTGTCCATCGCTTTTCTCATGGCCGCAAAATCTGGGCGGTTATCGGTTACCTGGAGGCTGTCAACTGTTATTTTATTTTTTTCAATGGAATCGACCTGGTAAATAACACCTGTGGAAGTATTCATCAGGATGCTCAACATATCTGAAGCATCAGCAATGTTCAGCGTAATCGTATTCATTTGTGTTTCAAGATTGGTAACCTGCAGTTGGGCATTCAGCAGATCTGACTTCTGAATCAAGCCTTGGTCGAAATAATCTTTGGCATTTTTCTGAAATGCCCGGGAAGTAGCATAGGCATCTTTGAGCACTTTCTGAATCTCATATATAAGTTGTAATTGCAAATAGGCTTTTTCGGTTTCGAAACCAAGGGCCTCTTTGGTGCGTTGAGAAATGAGTTGATACATGTCGGCTTGCTTGGCTGCTGCTTTGCGCTGGTATAACATATCCATATTTACCAGCGGTTGTTGTATTTCAAGTTTCGTTGTAAAATCGGTTGTGGCAGCAGGATCATTCAGCAGGGAAGGATTGAAATCTGCGGCCGAGATCGATTTCTGCTGAAGCTTAAATCCAAAAGCATTCAATGGGTTGTTGGTGGAAAGTGCCGTATAGGAAAAGCTGGCCTGTGGCAGGAATATGGCGCTGGCCTGGCGATATTTTATTTTAGCTATTGTTTCATCTGCGGTGGCCAGTTTCACAGATTGATTATTGGAAACAGCAGCGCTGATGGCATCCTGTAAACCGAGCCTTTTCAGCTTTTCCTGTGCCTGCGACTGGTAAAGCGCCATTGACACAATTAAAAACGAGAGTGATAATCTTTTCTTCATTCCGATTGGTTTGATACGCAAAACTATTTTGGCATATCAACTTCAATCGTGACATATATCACTCGTGAATGATATACAAGGAATATTAGATGACGCAATGCGGAAAATGAATGGTTATTGTTATAACAAGTGCAGTTATGAAACTTATTGTAGTGAATACCTTAAAATTAGATTTATGGCATAATATTTGGCTTTGTTTCGGAAATTATATGAAAAACTGAAAAACCTCATTGCCATATTTCTGCTTGCCACCTATCTATTTTCGGCAACGGAGCTTCATCAAGTGCTAAAGCTGCCCGTTATTTTCCAGCATTTTGCAGAACATAAAAAGCAAAACAAACAACTTACTCTCCTCGAATTCCTTGACATACATTATATGCATGGATCTCCTATGGATGCAGATCACGACAGGGACATGAAGCTTCCTTTTAAAACCATATCTGCCTTTAATTTAGCTTTGGGGCCTGTAATTACGCCGGATCAACCCGGACTCACTATATTCTCGCCTGCTTTTATCATTACCAATACATTTGAGAACACAAATGATGATCTGTTACCTTCTGAACAACTATCTTCTATATACCACCCTCCCAGAACCTGAATTTTGATTTTTTTGCTTGACAGGAAAATTGACCCCCTGCAAAATTATTTGCTGTTAAGCCATAGACAGGTTGACAAAACTTCAAATTCTGTAATACTGCCTTACAGCGATCAAACGATCTACGGCATTCTTGTGCACTAAGGATAGCAGCGTGAGTGTAATAGCCGACCTAAAAATTGGTTTTGAGTCAACCGTCTTCATTGAATTGAAAGAAATTATTTTATTTAAATAGTTTTCAATGCGCCTTCTTAT
>JAFDXA010000459.1 GCA_018268185.1 Bacteroidota bacterium | reverse complement strand
TCCTCATTTTAAATTTATCCGGTAGTAATCTATACCAGGTCAATATCAAAATTAACGAGTTGAACAAATTCAGCCAGGCGCTCATCAATGTCAGCTTTGGTAATCTCTTTCAGCCTTTCCGGACCGAATTTTTCAACACAGAAACTGGCCATGGCACTTCCTACAATGATGGCTGTTTTCATATTTTCAAAACTGATGTCTTTGGTTTTCGCCAGGTGGCCGATGAATCCGCCGGCGAAAGTATCTCCTGCGCCTGTAGGATCAAATACTTCTTCCAAAGGCAATGCCGGGGCAAAGAATACATGGTTATCGTGGAAAAGCAAGGCGCCGTGTTCTCCTTTTTTGATGATCAGGAACCTCGGTCCCATCTGCAGAATTTTGTTGGCAGCTTTAACGAGTGAATATTCACCACTTAACTGGCGGGCTTCACCGTCGTTCACAAGCAACACATCAACCTTTGTGAGCACCTGCTTCAGGTCATCCATAGCTGTATCCATCCAGAAATTCATGGTGTCCATAACAATTAGTTTTGGACGAACCTTCAACTGGTTGATTACACTCATCTGCAATTTAGGCATCAGGTTTCCCAGCATCAGGAACTCAGCGCCCTGGTAGCTATCGGGAATGATGGGATTGAAATCACCAAGTACATTCAGGTCTGTGATCAACGTATCCCTTGAATTCATATCGGTGTGGTACTTGCCACTCCAGAAAAAAGATTTCTTATCAGGAACAATTTCAACGCCATCCAGTTCCACGCCCCTTGAGCGTAGTTCGTTCATTTCTGCTTCCGGAAAATCATATCCAACAATGGATACCTGTTGAACGGGTTTCAGAAAATTACTTGCTGCATAGGCAACATACGTGGCAGAACCGCCTACGATTTTGTCAACTTTAGCAAATGGAGTTTCAATTGCATCAAAGGCCATGGTGCCTACGGTAATCAAAGACATAATGTAAAGAGTTTATGAGTTGAATGGTTGACCGGTTTGGCATCCGGGCAAAAACGCAGCAAAAGTAACAGAAAATGTTCTTTTTTCTATCGGCATGAATTGTATTATTTTCATCCCTCATGCTGATACACATTCATCCCGACAATCCACAGCCCCGCCTGGTAAAACAACTGGCAGAATGCCTGAAAGATGGCGGGGTAATTATTTATCCAACAGATACCATTTACGGCCTGGGTTGTGATATCAATCAACACAAAGCCATTGAACGTATCTGCCGGATCAAGCAGATTGATCCGCATAAAGCCCAATTGTCGTTTATCTGTAAAGACCTGAGTCACCTCAGCGATTATACCAAAAGCATCAGCACCCCATTATACCGATTACTGAAACAACATCTTCCCGGCCCTTTTACTTTCATCCTGCCAGCCAGCAAGCAGGTGCCAAAGATTCTGCAGAGCAAGAAATCGACCATAGGCCTGAGGGTACCTGATAATAATATCTGCCATGAAATACTCGAAGCACTCGATAATCCCATATTAAGCGCTTCACTTCCGGGAGAAATGGTGGAAGAGTATACAGACCCGGAAGTGATGTTTGAAAAGTTTGGCCATGAAGTAGATTTTGTAATAGACGGAGGCCCGGGGGGCATGATACCTTCCACTATTGTGGATTGCACTACCGACAACTGGCATGTAACCAGGCAGGGGCTTGGTGCTTTTGAAGGATAAGCACACAACTGCCGTGAAACCAAAACTGTGAATACAAGATCACAGCTTTGGCCGGCATATTAACAGAGATTATTGCAAACATTTTTTTGCTGACTGAATTCCCCATTCAATTATCTGAAGCCTGCCTGTACGACCTGTAACTTATCAAAAGGCCCGAAACAAGGATCACGGTCATGATCACTTTCACGGGGATCTTACCATTGCCTGCAAAAAACCAGATTAGCCCGAGTAATAAAACTGAAGCAATCAACCGCACAATCAGTTGCTGTTTCGCTTTAAGGCTCCTGGTTACGATACTACCTGCGAGAAAAACAGCAGCAACGATTGTAAATAATATGAGTTCATTCATTACGGATTGTTTTAATTGGCACAAATTACGGAAGCTGTTGAGGAGTTCTGTGAACAAAATGTACACCAGCAACCCCATCCACATACGGCGGCGCCTATTCCGGCTGTTGATGCACCACAGGCAGCAGCGCATGCCAGCAGCTTAAACTGGTTCCAGTAAGACCCGCATGTTGGTGCCACTTTGCCATCGGATGATAAATCAACTTTCCCGGTGTAACGGTATTTATTGAATGTGTTGAAATTTTTGAAGAAGAACCTTACCTGGTCTTCCTGGCTTGAATAACATGTTTTGCAAATAAAAACTTCAGGATGATTCCTGATGTCAGGCGATGAATTGACCAGCGAACGTTTTGCCGACGAGTAATTATTAAAAAAATCGGCTCCGGCTCTTTCGTTACCGAAAAGAACCGTATAAAAAGCAGTGGCATTTCCCTTAGCAGCATCCAGGGCAAGTTTTTCAATTTCGGGTAGTTGGGTTCCTTTCTTAACAGCATTGTCAACAGCATCAAGAAATTGGTTTTGAAAACTGATCATGGTCTGAAATTCTCCCGACAGGATCATTTTTTTGCTATCCTGTTCAGACAAAGAAAATTCCTGCTGGGCAAACAGGTGACCGCTGCAAATAACAGCAAAACATAAAAAGAATAATTTCATAAAACAAAGATTAATGGTTACTCCTACCTTCAGTTTTGCAGCGCTGTGTCGGAATATTCCGCTGGTAGCTGGTTACTTTTGTTCAGTACCTTAACTTCAGATTTGCTGCAAAACTCATCAGGCAATTTTCAGAATCCAGGTTAGCGAACAGCCGTTTGGCCAGTGATGCAAAACTGGTTTGGAATAAATAAGGAAAGAAAGTATAAACATCCTGCTGAGATGAGATTTTTCTCCTGTGAAAAGGAGAAAATAAAAAAGGACGCATCCTGCGCCCTTTGCTTTCAACTTATCAACTTAAACTTACCTGTCAATTTTTAACCCTGTTATTGTGCTTTTTGCGATAGATATTCCTGCTGGCTCTTCTTTCTTCCCTGCGTATTTCCCTACGCTCCTTACCGGTTACTACGCCATCGGCACGTGCTTCTCTTTTTTCAGCCCTGATATGCCTTTGTTGTCGGGCAAGCTGTTTTCTTTCATGATGGGTAAGCTCTCCGCTTTTAGCGCCGGCTTTAATGCGTTTGTGTTGTACAGCAGATCTTCCGTTTTGTGCACTGGCCGTTACAGAAAGGCCCAGTAATAAAAATAATCCTGCGAGGAATTTAATTGCTTTCATATTGCGTATTAAGGTTTTTAGCTTCTTAATTATTCTCTATGACCACGTAGCGGCGTGATGGTTTAATTCCAGGATTAAAATAATACCTGTTGAGCAGGTAAAATATTGAAACTCCGACGGTGATAAATGCTCAACCCGAATTCTTCAATTGCTTTTCGGTGAGCAGCTGTTCCATAACCTTTGTTCTTTGCCCAATCGTATTGCGGGTATTGAAGGTGCAATTCCTGCATAAATTCATCCCTGTAAGTTTTAGCGAGTATGCTGGCAGCAGCAATGGATGCGTAGGTACTGTCACCTTTAACGATACAGGTATGTTCAATGTTAAGATAGGGTTTGAAGCGGTTTCCATCAACAAGTAATAGTTCAGGTATTACTTTTAATTGGTCAAGCGATAGGTGCATGGCTTTGTACGAAGCCTGGAGAATATTGATAGTATCAATTTCATTGTTATCAACAGCTGCTACAGCGTATGCAATGCTTTCCTTTTCTACGATCGGCCTTAACAGGTTTCTTTGTTTTTCATTCAACTGCTTGCTGTCATTGAGTAACGGATGATAAAAATCTTTCGGAAGTATAACGGCTGCAGCAAAAACAGGGCCGGCATAACAACCTCTTCCGGCTTCATCAAGCCCGGCTTCTGTTTTTGTTTTGTGTAAAAATGCTTTCAGCATAATATGATAAAAATCAGCCGTAAAAAAAATCCTGCTTCAGTAACTTTGCTGCAATTTAATCAACATGCGTTTCATCAGGAACTGGGCTGTAGCAACTTTTATCCTTACTTTTTTAGTGATCATTGCCGGCGGTGTTGTACGCACAACCCAGAGCGGTATGGGCTGCCCCGACTGGCCCCGTTGTTTTGGCAAATGGATTCCGCCCACAAGTGCATCTGAATTGCCTGCTGATTATGAGAAATACCTTCGCAAGCAGGATATCGACCATAGCTTTAATGCAGTGCACACCTGGATAGAATATGTGAACAGGCTATTGGGGGCATTACTCGGAGTATTTGCCGTTATACAGGTTGCGGCTTTGATCGGTAAAAGACACCAGTTGAAGCGGCCTTACAATTTCTCCCTGTTGTTTTTGCTGGTTGTAGTGCTTACAGGGTTATTCGGTGCCATCGTTGTTAAATTGAACCTGGCACATCTCAGCATAACAGTTCACCTGCTGTTTGCTGTGATCCTGATATTGGCTCAACTGGCATTGCTCTTATCGTTACGGGCAAAAATGAATACTGTAACAGTAGATGCTGCAACAAAGAAAGCGCTTGTTGCATTCCTGCTGATACTGTTTGTACAGTGTTCGCTAGGTACAGTTGTGCGTATGCATGTGGATGATGTTTCAAAGGCGCTCGATTATACCAACAGGGAAACCTGGCTGGATAACAGCCCGGTGGCATTCCTGGTGCACCGGTCATTTTCCTGGGCCGTTTTACTGCTAAGCCTGTATATGGCCTGGAAGAATCGCAATCATGCTATGCTGAAAAGTAGCTTTTTCATACTGTCCGGCATCATATTACTCATCATGGCTACAGGAATAATCCTGTACGAGTTAGGAATGCCTGCAGCTGCGCAACCCATGCACCTCCTCCTGGCTACCATAGCCATTACACAGGGATTTTCGATCCTGCTCCGGGCAGGAAAGGACAGTAGCCGGTGATCATCACAATTAAGAGTGGCTTCCGGCGTTTTATGAATACTAAGTTTGACGTAATTTTAATAGACGCTTAGTATGAAGCAACTGCTCAATAATATTTATTTTTCTTTCCCTGTTCAGCTATTCATTCTTCATTTCAGGAAATACCAGATACTGCTTTTATTCTGGTACGTATTAACGAGCACCATTGCCAGCGATTTCATGAAGAACTATGGGGCTGACGCTTTATTCTTTGCACCCGAATACCTCGGTTCAGTTAATATGCTCGGGGCCATATTCACAGGGATAGCATTGGGTGCATTTATCATGAGCTGGAATATCACCACTTTTGTGTTGCACAGCCGCCGGTTTAAGTTTCTGGCCACTACAACCAATCCTTTTCTGAAATACTGTATCAACAATGCCATACTGCCGGTTTTATTCCTGCTTTTTTATTTTGTAAGGCTTTACCTTTTCGATGATTTCCGTGAACTGATGAACCTGGGAGAGATTTTTGCGGAGATAGGCGGAATACTCTTTGGGTTATTATTGCTGCTTGGGCTATCGATACTTTATTTTATCGGTGCAGAAAGAACCATCGTGCGTACAATGGCGCCGATCATAAGCAATCCTGAACTTTTCAATAAAAAATTTTCACGTACACAAAGGCAGGGAGAATTCGGTCTGCGTGTTGGGTACTTTATCAGCGGGAAATTAAAATGGAAAAAAGCCAGGAGTGTGGCGCATTACCGCCAGGATTTTCTGGATACGGTTTTTAAAAGGCATCACGGTGCCGCTATGGCGAGCATCCTGCTTGCTTTTGTTTTCCTGGTAACGGTTGGTTTCCTGCTCGAGAATAAATATTTTGAAATGCCGGCCGCTGCGAGCATTCTTATCTTTTTTGCTGTAATGACCGCTTTCATAGGAGCACTTAGCTATTTCCTCGAAAGCTGGAGTTTGCCGGTAGCTTTTGTGCTCATCTTTGTGATCAACTTCTTGTACCAGAAAGAGATCATCGATCCCCGCAACAAAGCCTATGGGCTTAATTACAGCAACAAAAAGGAAAGGCCTGTTTACGATAAGGAATCACTGAAATTATTATGCAGCAATGAAAAGCAGGAAGCCGATAAAGCTAATATGCTGAAAGTGCTTAATAACTGGAAAGCAAAACAAAAAGAAGATAAACCGGTAATGGTTTTTATAAATGTTAGCGGCGGCGGTTTACGAAGTGCTGCCTTTGTAATGAATGCATTGCAGCAGCTCGACAAAAATACCAACGGGAACCTGATGAACCACACTTTTCTCATCAGCGGAGCAAGTGGTGGTATGCTGGCGGCCAGCTATTACCGTGAGTTGTGCCGGGAAAAGTTGAATAATCCTTCTCTTGATATCAGCAATCCTGTTTATACAGATGATATTGCCGGCGACCTGCTTAACCCTATCTTCACTTCCATGGTGGCCAGGGATATTTTTGCACCAGCACAGAAGTTTGAAGTTGATGGTAACAAGTATATAAAAGACAGGGGTTATGCATTTGAGAAGAAACTGGCAGACAATACATCCGGATTGCTGAACAGGCAACTGAAGGATATTTACCCGGATGAATACAAGGCAAGGGTTCCCTTGATAATCTTCAACTCGGTGATTAAAAGTGATGGACGCAAAATGATGATCAGCACACAACCGCTCAGTTTTATGATGAAACCGGCCGTTGTTGCTGCAGACAGTTCAGCAAACCCGGATGCTGTTGATTTTTGTTCGCTTTTCAGGAACCAGTCGCCCATGAACCTGCGCATGCTCACTGCCTTGCGTATGAATGCAACTTTTCCGTATGTGCTGCCCAATGTTTGGCTGCCCAGTGAACCGGTAATTGATGTGATGGATGCAGGGCTGCGTGATAATTACGGCCAGGAAACAACACTTCGGTTTCTTGATGTTTTCAGTGAATGGGTAAAGGCAAATACCAGTAAAGTGGTAATACTTCAGTTGCGGGACAGGAATAATGACAACTGGCAACAACCTTATGAAACCAGGTCGGTAAGCGATATGATCGTTACGCCAGCTACGATGCTGCAACATAACTGGTATAAACTGCAGGATTATTTCCAGGCCGATCAATACAGTTATTTTAAAGAATCAGACAGTAATATCATCCGCCTGCCCATCATCTACAAACCAGGAACCCCTGATAAAGGAGCAGCGCTTAATTTTCATCTTACTGCCAGGGAAAAACGTGATGTAAAACTATCCTTTAAGAGTGAGGTAAATGAAAGATCAATTGCCGAGATATACAGGTTACTCAAAAATTAAGGCTGTAATAACCGGAACGCTTTTTCTGCAATATCAATGCTGAAGTGCTGGCTCGTTGCTGCAGGGTCTCCATCTATGTGAAGAGGGGCCTGAGCAGGATTTTTAATCTCTATTTTCTTGGCCTGTATGTATTGAATGGAACCCTTACGCAGTTTGCCCGACGCTGGTTCAACCTTACCCAACCGAACCTGTTTCATAATAGCGTACAGCATTTTCAACCTGCTCATGCGGTTTACAATCACAATATCAAGCAGGCCATCGGAGAGGCTCGCTTTGGGGGCAATGGTAAAATTGTTACCGAACTGGTTGCTGTTCGCTATGCTTATAAAAAATGCTTCCGTGGTAATGCTGGTACCGTTTGTGGTAATGGTAAATGGATAAAACGATGCGCTTAAAAAGTTTTTCAGTGTAAGCTTAATGTAAGTATTCAAGCCACGGGATGGATGCGCCGCAAATTCATGTGCAACCAGTGCATCAAAGCCGAGTCCGCAAAGCATACAACTGAATTTCTGATTGATAAAGAACCCATCAATATAAGAAGCATTTCCTTTGAAAATAATGTCGAGCGCTTTTGAAGAATTCCTCGGAATACCAGCTGCCAAAGCCAATCCATTACCTGACCCTAACGGAATGATACCAATGTTTACATCAGTACCGATCAAAGAGCCGGCCACCTGGTTTACCGTTCCATCGCCGCCACAAATAATGATGTCCGTAATCTTATCAGCCTTTATCTTTTCTTTCAGGAAACCATAATCAGCAGCTGCATTTGTACGCAGTATTTCAAATGGGATACCGGCTTTAGCTGTTCTTTCTTTTATCAATGCAAGTACAGCCTCTTTGTTTTTGGTGCCCGAGATGGGATTTATGAAGTATATGAATTTTCTGTTCATGAGATCGCCAACAAAAAATGCCGACAGATTTTTGATTGTTGTTTGTAACTACCACCTCATAAGCGCACTGCCCCAGGTAAAGCCGCTTCCGAAAGCAGCAAGGCACACAAGGTCGCCCTCTTTTACTTTTCCCTGCTCCCATGCTTCTGCCAATGCAATGGGGATTGATGCGGCAGTAGTATTCCCGTATTTATCAATATTGTTGAAAACCTGTTCGTCGCTGAGTTTTAACTGTTGCTGCACAAACTGGGCGATGCGAAGATTGGCCTGGTGTGGAATGAGCAGGCTGATATCAGTTGTGCTGAGTTTGTTCTTCTCCAAAGCTTCCATCACAACTTCAGGAAATTTGATAACTGCTTTTTTAAAAACAGCAGGGCCATCCATGTTAGGAAAATTCTGTGCTTTTTCAACCATGTCCTTACTCATAAAAAGATTTCCCATTTCTGCATCATCAAAATCAGCAACGGGTTTTTGCACCCAGTGATTGGCATGTGTTCCGGGATTATACATGGCCAGTATTTCAGCACTTTCACCATCGCTGTGAAGATGCGTACTTAATATACCCTGGCCTTCTTTTTCTGTAGGCTGAACAACTACTGCTCCGGCGCCATCGCCAAATATCACGGCAATGTTTCTTCCACGGGTAGAAAAATCGAGTCCGAAAGAATGTTTTTCACTTCCAACGATCAGTATGTTTTTGTACATGCCTGATTTAATGTATTGATCAGCGATCGAAAGTGCATATACAAAACCACTGCATTGATTCCTGATATCGAGCGCCCCGATCTCTTTCATCTTCATGGCACGCTGGAGTAAAACACCACAGCCAGGGAAATAGTAATCAGGACTTAAAGTTGCGAAAATGATAAAGTCAATATCCTGGGGAGTTATGCCTGCACGTTCGATGGCAATTTTAGCCGCTTCAACACCCATGGTAGTGGTGGTTTCACCGAGCCTGTCGGCATATCTTCTTTCTTTTATACCTGAACGTTCCTGTATCCATTCATCTGACGTATCCATGTATTTGAGCAGGTCGTTGTTGGTAAATACGTTTTTGGGAACGTAGTATCCTACACCTGCAATTCTGCTGTTTGGCATATTGTTCTATTTAGCAAGTGACAGCAAATTACAGTATTTATATGATTCCGTTAGTTTACCCGAACCATCTCTCTCAGGCAAAATGGTTCATCATAAACAGGTTTCACCCTGGTTTTAAAATGGAATTCAACTGCGTTGCGAAGGTCTGAATCGGAGCGGATAAGTTTTGCTGTAAATTTTTCAGCAAGCGGTAATATTGAAAGCCTGTTATCTTTTAAAACAAATTCAGCAATATAGGTCTGCCCCTGTATGCTGATATTGAGAAACCGAAATCCGGAAGCATTGCTTATATAAGCGTTGCTTTTAATACTGTCCTGTGTTACAATTCCAAAAGGCTTCATGTCGTAAATATCACCTGTAAAATCGATGGAATATTCCATGTCGTTTTTTTTACGGATGCTCATTTTTACCGGCCCTTCTTTTCCACTGGCTGTTGTTACCATGGTGGCCCAGTTTCCTACAAGCTGGTCATCGGCATATTCTGCAGGATCTGCATCAAGTTTATATGATGAACTGAAGGGGCAACCGTACAGGCAGATCAGTAAGGGAAGCAGTAAAAAATAACGCAGGCGTAATTGCAGCGCCGGAAAGCGTAATGGTTTTATCATTATTGGTAAGGGTTGTAAGTAACTTAAAATTAAATCAATTTTTCAAGTTGTACATAAGTTATAATCCTGCTGCAACAAATCCTGCGATCTCCATAAGCCAGGCAATGCCAAGATGAACAAGCAGCCCCCCTTTGATCGTTCGGGTGTTAGAAGAAACAATACCCAGCAAAATACCTCCGGCAAAACTGCTGATGGCTTCTCCTATAGGCTTTCCCAGGTGTATGCAGCAGTAGAATGCTGCAGCCGGAATGATACATTGCCTGCCGCAAATGCCGATCAATGAAATAATGAGGAAGCCGCGAAAAAAAAATTCGATGGTGATAAAATCGAGTGAATAAAAAAACTCGTGAAGTGTATAGTAAAGCCATTTAGGATGCAGCTGCCAGGCATCAACAACTTTTGCTCTTGGGTACATTTTTAAAAAATCGGCCTGTGTTGCGGCGAGTGTAATTAATGGAATCATACAGACTACCAGTAACAGGTATGGTGTGATACTACCCAAAGGTCCGGCTCCGTAAAAGGGAATTTTTTTACTGTCTTTGATCTTCCATATGCAATACACAGGAATGAGCGCTGTAAACAAGCCAGAGAACCATTTGCTGCAATGTATCCAGAACAGGCGCTCGTTTTCGATACTCAATCGATTGATCAGTATATGATGAAGCGAAAAATTCACCCGGAAAGAAAAGATGGCAGGAGCGGTAAAAAGAATGATCCAGAACCACCTGTTGTTAATAAAACTTTTGTCTTTATAAAAAGGCAACTGCAGTAGAAAAGCAATACCATACGGAAACAGGTATATGCAGTAATACTGGATGAAGGAAAAAAGATCACCCCTGTTGCTGGTAAAGTAAAGGAAATGTGGATTAAAATAATTCAGGTAGATAATGATGCCAAGCATCAGTGCCACCAATAAAAAGTAAACCGGTTTAAAACTGGTTTGATAGTAAGATCTGATATAACCCGTTATGGTGCGGATATTATTGCAGTGGTTTGTTCAATGTTTCCCACAAAATATCTTTCAGCTTTTGCAGGTTGTATCCTGTAACTGATGAAATGAATACGTGTGGGATTTTCTTTGGTAGTTCTTTTTCAATGGCTGCTTTCAGTTCATCATCCAGCATATCTGATTTGCTGATTGCGATCACAAAATCCTTCTGCAGCATTTCAGGATTGTATTGTTCCAACTCGCTTCTTAATATCTCAAATTCTTCAGCATGGTTTTTACTGTCGGCAGGAATTACGAAAAGGAGAATGGAATTTCTTTCAATGTGTCGAAGAAAACGATGCCCCAGTCCTTTTCCTTCTGCAGCGCCTTCGATGATACCGGGCAGATCTGCTACGCAAAAACTTTTGCCATCCCGGTATTCCACCATACCCAGTTGCGGAACCAGTGTTGTAAATGCATAATCTGCAATTTTAGGCTTTGCAGCGGTAATGCTGGAAAGTAATGTTGATTTGCCGGCATTGGGAAAGCCAACAAGACCAACATCAGCCAGCACTTTCAATTCAAGTATTTTGATGCCTTCAGATCCGGGCTCACCGGGTTGTGCATATTGCGGGGCCTGGTTGGTAGCCGTTTTAAAATTACTGTTACCCAAACCGCCGCGTCCACCACGAACAAGGATTATTTCCTGGCCATCCTCCAGTATTTCAGCTTCTGTTTCACCGGTTTCCTCATCAATGGCGATGGTTCCGAGTGGAACTTCCAGGATAATGTCTTTTCCATTTCGACCGGTTGAGTTATTGCCGCTTCCATTCTGGCCATTCTCAGCCAGAACGTTTTTATAATAACGAAGATGCAGCAATGTCCACATCTGGGAATTGCCTTTTAATATAATATGAGCCCCACGACCGCCGTCGCCACCATCGGGGCCGCCAAAGGCTGTGAGTTTATTACGCAAAAAATGCTTGCTGCCAGCGCCGCCATGACCGCTTCTGCAGAATATTTTTATCTGGTCAACGAAATTCGATTTTTCCATTGGGGCAAAGGTCTGTAAATTTTCAGCATAAAATTTGATTAAACACTAATATGACAAGAATATTTTTAGCGTTGTGTGTAATGATGATCAGTTGCTGTTCTTCAAACAAAACGGCGGCAACAACAGCAAACACAGAAACTGATTCACTCGAAACAAACATTCCCGGATGTATCAGGGAGTTGATCACCAAGTTTAAGCGTGAAGAGAAAACAAATCCACTCAGGAGCGTGTGGCAATACAGTTATAATGGTAAAACCGTTTATTATATACCTGCCATTTGTTGTGATTTTTTTAGTGACTTGTACGATGACCAATGCCAACTCATTGCTCATCCCGACGGAGGATTTACCGGCCGTGGCGATGGCAAGGCCAAAGATTTTGCAGAAGTACGTAGCAATGAAAAATTAATATGGAAAGATAAGCGCTAGCTTTTTGAGCAGCAGGCTTATTGCCTGGTTTCATTCCAGGTTTTGTAAGAAGCATTACGTTGAGGTCTGTTGGCCGGAACTTCTCTCAATGGTTCGCATGGTTTCCAGCCTTCATACATATCTTTCGGCAATTGCTGATACAGTTTTGTTCCTTCGGTTTTCCAGTTCAGCATTTCATCGGTAACCTGCTTTACAATTTTAGCAGGATTGCCAACAACAACACTTCGTGGAGGTATGATGGAATCAGCTTTGATAAATGAGAGAGCGCCTACAACCGATTCATCTCCCAGGTGAACATTGTCCATAATAACTGCATTCATACCAACGAGACAATTTTTCCCGATCACAGCTCCATGAATAATGGCACCATGACCAATGTGAGCAGCTTCTTTCAACAATACAGTAATGCCCGGAAACATGTGAATGGTGCAGTTCTCCTGCACATTGCACCCATCTTCAATGATGATCTGTCCCCAATCACCCCGGATGGCCGCACCTGGCCCAACATATACATTTCTTCCGATGATCACATCACCGGTTACAACAGCCTGCGGGTGAATGAAAGCAGATTCATGTATAACGGGGATAAATCCATTGAATTCGTAGATCATAAAAATTATTGGGCAACGAGTGCTTTATTTGTTCTGAAACATGTTCCTTTGAACAAGGCCACCACATGATCATGCTGGTTTGTAATGCTGATATGATAAAGACCGGTACTCTTTCCGTTATGCAGTTCTTTTGCTTCTGCAACCAGCACATCTCCTACATGAACCGGTTTGGTAAAGTTGATAGCAGTATCCAGCGCTACAGATAAAACATTCCTGTTGTTGCAGGCGAATGCGAATGCGCTATCGGCCAGGGAAAAGGCAATGCCTCCGTGAACGATCCCGAAACCATTTATCATTTCAGGCCTCACGGTCATTTTTATTTTGCTGTAGCCTTCTTTAACATTCAAAACTTTTATTCCCAGCCATTGGCTGAAAAGATCGTTTTCCATCATGTGCGTTACAACCTGTTCGGGAGAAACCATGGTATGCGTTTTATTGTAATGACAAATTTCCGATCAGATGTTCACAGAATGCCAGACCGGAGATATCAATGATAATTATTCTCCCTTGAATACCGGGATCCTTTTTTCAAGGAATGCTGCAACACCTTCATTGTAATCATATGTTCGTGAAGCTTTCTGCTGCAGTTCATCTTCTTTTAACAGTTGTGCTTCAAAAGAATTGTGGAACGAATAATTTAAAGCATGCTTGGTAAATGCCAGGCCTTTGGTGGGCATCTGCGCAAGCGTATTTGCGATCTTATGGCTTTCATCAGCAAAACTTTCGTCTGCAAAAACTTTAAAAACCATACCCAATCTTTCAGCTTCTGCGGAAGAAACTTTTTCACCCAGCATCATCAAGGCGCTGGCTTTCTGCCAGCCGATCAGTCTGGGTAAAAAATATGTACCACCACTGTCGGGAATCAATCCGATCTTGCTGAAAGCCTGGATAAATGATGATGATTGTGCCGCAACAACTACATCGCAACACAAAGCAATATTGGCGCCGGCGCCAGCAGCCACGCCATTTACGGCGGCTACAACCGGTTTGGGCATATTCCTGATCCTTGTAACAATGGGGTTATAGTGTTCTGATAAAATCTGTTCAATGCCAATGGCATTATCTCCAACCAGTTCTCCAAGATCCTGGCCTGCACAAAATGCTTTTCCGGCGCCCGTTATGTAAACACAACGGATGTCGTGTACAGAAGCACATTCATCGAGGCGGCTCTGCATGGCAAACGCCATTTCACGGTTAAAAGAATTGAACTTATCTGGCCTGTTGAGGGTAATATGGGCAACCCCTTTTTTTACTTCAAATAGTATAGAAGACATGTGAACTGATTTGAATGCTAAGATACTTATTACTCAAACCAAATCAAGGAGAATAATTAGGAACCACGGCCTTCCAGCAAAGCCAGCACCGACTCTTTTTTACGCTGTGATACGGGAATAGATTGGCCATTGTCGAGGTATAAAGAACCTCCGTCAGTTTTGTCGAATACTTTTATCCTGTCGGGATTGGCCAGGTAGGAATGGTGTGTTCTTATAAAACCCAATGGTTCGAGAAATGCCTCATATTCTTTCAGGTTTTTGGAAACCAGGATAGGTTCAGCATTATTGATGTGAAAGCGGGTATATGTTCCCTCGGCTTCACAAAAAAGAATATCTGAAACTTTTACGAAATATACATTGTCGATATCCTTCAGCACAATTTTTTTCCCATGTTCCGATCTGTCGCCTATCTGCTTAAGCAAAAAAGATATCTGGCGACTCATATCAGTATTTTGTATCTGCCTGATGGCTTTTTGTATGGCTCTTTGAAGTTCATCCGGGTCAATGGGTTTGAGCAGGTAATCTATGGCGCTGAAACGAAAAGCATCGATCGCATACTGGTTGTGTGCTGTTACAAAAATCAGCTGAAAAGAAGGGTTTTTAAGTTCACGCATCAGGTCGAATCCTGTACCGTCATCCATTTCAACATCAAGCAATACGATATCCGGCTGAAAACTGCTGATGCTTTGCAACCCGTTTTGGACACCATCAGCCTCAACGATTGTAGTGATTTCGGGGCAGCATTTCAGTAACAATGATTTAATAGAAGACCGAACCGGAATTTCATTGTCAATAATGATGAGCTTCATTCAGATTATTTGTGCAATAAAATTATAAATAAATAACTGTTGACAATTTTCTCAATCTATATTTCTTTAGACCACAGCCAGGATTACTTCAGTTGTAAATAATATAAGTTCAGTTATGCATTATATGACCTCACCTGTTAATCAGCTGTTGTAAAACTTTTATTAACAGCTAACATTGATAAAATAAATTTTTTCGTATGAAATCCTTGTTTAAAAGAATAGCTTTTATCTGGCTCTCATTGTTGTATGTCAATCAATCGATCGCCCAGTGGGATCTAAACTCCCCAATATCAAAGGAAAAGTCCGATCATGAAGCTGATCTGCCAAACAATGGCATAACCAGCCCTTTGCATACCAAGTATATGGGGAAAATCGTTTTTTCGGCAAACGATGATATGCTCAAACTCAGGCAGGAAAAGGAAGAAGCATTCACGGATAGATTCAACCTGGGCCAGCCTTTCTTTTTCCGCATCTACATGAGTAATTCACTTTCCAATTATGTTGCCAGGTTGTATTCGGGAAATCATCGGTATACCACAGACGAGTGGTCCGCATATTTTTTCAAATTTTATATTGACGGAACGCCGATACTTCTTACACGGCTTGGCGGTATAAGTACATTTAGTATTGAGCAAAAACAAAAATGGACAACATGGAGAGCCGCTGTTAATACGCAGAATGAGAACGAACTTGGTGTACAGTTGTTTAAAGATTTTTTTGCAGCAGCGGAAAGTAAACTAACTCCCGGCGAACACAAAGTGAAGCTGGAAGCGTATCGCTGGTGTTCTGCTATTGACGAGAGAATCGGGCCGATGATCGCAGCCGGAGAATTCACACTTGTTGTAACAGGTAAGGAATTTGACATAAATAACGAGGGTATGTGCTTGCCTAAATCGAAGATGAACGATAAGGCTGTGGAAGCCGGAATGCTTAAAGCTTTTAATACTGCCAGGAGAAGTTATGGAGAAGGGAAGGCTGCAAGAATCACAGAAGAAAACTGGACGATCGTTCGCAACCAGGTTACTGGCATTATTACCAAGCGTATCATTGATGGTATTGTTGCCTTCAACAAAGACGGTAAATGCCAATACCAGGTTTTTGGTTTTGCGCAGGAGTACGATGGCACAAAATTCCTCGACCAGGTTATACTCGAAAATGAATCCAGCAGCCGTGATATCAATTGTGCCTGCCTGGGTAAATGATTCCGATAAATATTCATGCATAAAGGGAGATGAATATATCCTTATGTCTTTTGCTAAAACTATTTCGTAATGGCTGTATCAACGATTGCATTAATAGTGGCAGTAATTGCAGGGGCAAATGCTTTATGGGTGTTATTCTGGTTTCTTTTGAACTGGAGCAGCGGGCTCGGAGCTAAACTTTCCAAGAAGGTTGGAACCGCAAATGAAAAGACAGAGGGCTATATTGAGCAGGGAAAGAATTTTTCAAAAGAGCTACTGCAGAAATTAGTTTGGAGAATAGCCCTTGCCATTGTGGCTTTACCTGTTTATTATTTTACGAAGTAGCCTGAATGAATGATCAGCTTTCTTCCGGAATATTTTTCCCGTACAATACAGGTAAATTGATCTTTACCATTACACCTTTGCCCAGCTCAGCATTAGCAACTGTAAAAGCAGCTCTTGTTTTCAATTTGCTGTTAAGCAGGTAAAGCCTGTCGCGTATGATCTGGGTTGCCCTGCTGATGTGTTCATTGTTTTCTTTTGGCCCGTTTGTTAGTCCTTTCCCATTATCTGCTATCATGATTAATAATTGCCTTGACTCCATGCTGAAATCAATCAGCAGGCTTCCTGTATAATTAATATTGCTGAAACCATGCTCAATGCTGTTTTCAATGAACGGCTGAAGTATCATGGATGGTATTAGTATTTCATCAGGATCAATATTGCCGTTGATCTTTATCTCGTAATTAAATTTACCTGGAAAGCGGAGTTGCTGTAATTCAAGATATTCTTTAAGGAAATCAGTTTCCTGTTCAATGCTGTTGTATTCTTTGTAAGAACGCTCAAGAGAAGCCCTCATGATCTTAGCAAACCGGGAAATATTTTTCGCAACTGCTATCCCATCATTTTCTTTGAGCACAGTTGATTGAAGTGATGACAAAGCGTTGAAAAAGAAATGCGGATTCATCCTGGCCCGGTTAAGCCTTTGCTCGGCTTCCAGTATTTTCTGTTTGTTCTTTAATGATTGTTGCCTTACCAGGAAAGCCAAAACTGCGAGTCCAAGCAAACCGGCCAGTGCAAGGAGCAGGTAAATTCTTTTCTGCAGCGCCAATTCATGAATTGTTTTTTCATTTTTTGACTTTTCATACCGCTGCTCGAGTTCATTTATCTTTTCAGATCGTTTCAGGTTAAAAATACTGTCTTTGAGGTAATCATATTTTTTAAAAGCCTGTAGCGCTTTGGGAGTATTGCCAGCGGCTTCAAATACCTGTACCGCTTCTGAATAAATACGCATGGAGGCAATGGAACCGTGTTCATATTTTTCAGCGTAATAGATACTTGTATCCTGCCAGCGAATGGCTTCGTCAAATTCTTTGAGGTCAATAAGATCCCATGCTTTAGAGAGGTATAGTGAAGCCAGGTTTTTCGGAACGGGCTGTTTCTTTGCATAAAACAAAGCAGAATCCATACTGTTGATGGCTTTTCTCAGATCGCCGCGGTGATAGGATACAGCTTCAAAAACCCGGAACGATTGGATTGTTTGTTCATGGTCATTGAAAAGGGATGCCGATTTTTGGGCAACTTCAGCAAACATAAGAGCCGAATCAAGCAAAGAACTTCTTTCAGTAAGGGTATATTTATTCTCATACTCAAAAGCCAGCCAGTTATAATTGGAAGCGGTACTGATATCTTCAGGAAGACCGGTAATAATGCGCTCTGCTTTTTTTATGTATGCCCAGTTCTTTTCGTCCTGATCCTGTCTTGTAAAAAGATAAACAATGTGTTTGATTGATTTTACAATATTCCGTAAATCGTTCCTGTTCTCTGCATTTTCAAGCGCCTTAAACGAATAAGCAGATAGGTTCTCATAATCTTCCCTGGCTGTGTAATAATCTGCATAGTTCAACAGGTGAATTATTTCAAGGTCTTTTTTGCATGACGACACATGGATCAGTTTTTCCTGCAGCTGTATCTTTTCGAACATTTCTGCAAAATGCTTGTGGCGGCCAAGGAAACTGATGTCTATATTGTATGCATTGATTGTACAAATATCCTGCCCGCTTTCTTTAAGATTTGAGATCAACCGGTATAAGGTTACTGAATCTTCTTCCGTTTCAAGTTTGATAACCTGTTGTTCATTGACCTCGCTGCAGGTGCATTTATCCTGTGACCTTGATCCAAGGCAGGCTATAAGAAGCATGAGGAAAAGAAAATAGCGGGTATGTATTTTTACCTGCATGGGTTATCATTTAGCCACATTAAATATAGGCGAAGTCTCTCTCTTTGTTTAATTTCTGCGTTCAAAAATAAAAGCATCCCCTTTATGGGGATGCTTTCTTCCTATGCAACCTGTAAGGTTATTGCTGTGGGTGGAAATTGTACAATGCCGATACTTCTTCCTGTGAAAGTGCTTTTTTATAAATGCGATAATCATCCATGACCCCTTCGAAAATGGAGCCTACTCCCATGAAAACGCCCATTACGCCGAGTTGCTGGTTCTGTTGACTACAGAAAACCATAGACGTGGCGCTGCCATCATAAGTGCAACTTGTATTTTTAACGCCATTGATATAGAAATCCATATTATTGGCTCCTCTTACATTCACAACCACATGATACCAGTTGCCAGCTGTAAATACAGCAGGGGTGGTAATGGTATTTCTAGCGGTGCTGTTATTTGCACTGTTGTTACCGATGCTGAACGACATGGTTCCCGGCGCCACGGCGCCCAGTTGAAGCCAATAACCACTGTAAGTATTGTATTCTCCACCATCGGCTTTTACCAGGGTTTGACTTGTACTTACAGCTGTGGCTTTAAACCATATAGAAATGGAAAAGGGCATGCCGGTTATGAATGGCTTGGGTGAGGGGGTTGCAAGAGTGGTCATATTAGAGGACCCACCAAAAACAATGGCATGATCCGGCCTTCCAAACCTGTCGGCTGTGTATGTAACGTTATTGGGATAGGTTGCTATCAGGTTATTGCCGCTTTCATCATCAAGGGTGCCGTTGAAACTGTAGTGAAGCACTTTGTCGGCCTGTACGCCCAACTGCTCGTCAGTATAATTAACCGGAGGCTCTGTGGTCTTGTCTTTTTTACATGAACTGAGGATTGTAATGCTGCAAAGAACAGCCAAAAGAATTTGTTTGATTTTCATAAAATTGATTTTTTGTTTTATATGGATAATGGGATTTTGACAACTAAAGTATATGTCTTGATGCTTTCTTCGGAAACAGATTAATAACTGTGCTTCTTTGGCTAACAATTGATATTTTTTGCCTGAAATAAAAAACCGCCACAAGGGCGGTTGAAGATTTTTGATTGTCTTTTTTTATACATCAAAGCTTTTTACATCTTTGTGATTTAACAGGAACTGGTTCACAAGATCATAATTCCTGTCGGGTGAACTGATCCTGTACAGGTAAACAGCGTCGTTGTTGTCTTTCACGAGTTTCATGCAACGGAAAGAAAGATCATGTTTCCTGAAAAAATTTTCAAGGTCTTCTTTAAGATACTCTCCATTACCCGAGGCTCGTATCTTATAGTCTTTTACCCTGTGAAATCCATTGATGAATCTTTGTACAGGTTCAAGTACGAATAATGCAATAACCACCATAATGGTAACAACAATTGCTACAGGGTAGTTGTGATAGCCGATCGCCATGCCGAGCGCTGCTGTTATCCAGATCAATGCTGCAGTGGTGAGCCCGTTCACAGATATTCCTTCTTTGAATATTACGCCGGCACCAATAAAACCGATACCGGTAACAATATTACTGGCAATACGATCAGAACTTCCCGCGTTCGCTTCTTTTGATAGAATGGTATATAAACAGGCGCCTACTGATATAAGGATCATTGTTCTGAAACCAGCTGGTTTGCTCCTGAACTCCCTTTCCAGGCCAATAACAGCGCCAATAATAAAAGCAACCGAAACCTGGGCCGCTTCTTCCAGGTAAATCGTAATTCCCATACGCAAATAGATTGAACTGCAATAAAGGTAAGCATATTAGCGGCTCACCGAAATATTGAAATGCACACGCTGTTATTTATCCTACGGATTAAGTTTAAGATCGTAATGGATATAATTTTTAGACTTATAAGTAGATAATACTGTTTGTGCAGTAAGAGCAACTTTCACTTCAGGAACAAGAAACTCTTTTTCCAATCCGAAGAAATAAATGGCCTGGCCACAGGCGATGAACTTAACATGATTGTCGGTGAATTCTTTAATGAGCGGGATATTGGGATTATCCCTGTTGTATTTTATTTTATACTTCTCATTGTTCAGAAAGGCATAGAGTGCAGATCCGTGAACCACGACCACCATATCGATATTTTCTTTGGGAACACCAGCTGCCACATGCAGGTTCAGTACCCTTCCGGCTTCTACTAAACCTGCATTCATTTCATCCTGGGCAGTGGAATCATCTTTAAAGCCAAAGCTGGTTAACTCCATCAGCAACCTGTATTTCATTTTAGGATCAGGTTTCTCTTCAATATTCATAACGGGGATCACACCGGCATATTTACTCGATTTAATTAACGGGTACAATGGTTGCAGGTTGGCTGCTTCTGTAAACTTCCTGGTATAGGGATTTGTTTTGTCGAGTATGCTAAAGGCACAATACTGCCGGCAAAGCTCCTGGGCGTCTTTAACGCTGATGCTATCTCCCTCCTGTTTCAAAAGCTTTCCTTTTACTTTTGCATAACCTTCACTAACAGACTTATAAGCCGAGCTGTCAAGACGCTCTACTGTGTGAAGTTGCTCGTTAAAACTTAATTTGGTGAATACGGATGCAAACCTGTTTGAAAACAGTTCTCCGAATAAAGCAGTGTTACTTTTTTCATCTATCCTCGCCAGTGCGTAGCTTTTATAATTCACGGCTTCCATTTTTGAATCCGCAAGTTTCTGAACCGAATCAATTGCTTCTATCGCTTTTGTATAATCTCCTGAAAGCAGGTAGTAACGGAATATGGTTCCGAAATATTTTTCTCTGTCGGCTTCCTGGTAATTTTTGATCAACTCCTGCGCCAGTTCTGGAATGCTCTTGCTTAAACGAACAGAGTCATCAAGTGAAGACACAGGAAAGTAAAGTTTCTTTTCTTCCTTTTTAGTTGAATCTGTATTTGCCTGTTGTGAAAAGACGGGAGAAGAGAAAAAGAGCATCCATATAAGGGACGAGAATAGTTTTTTCATGCAGGGGGTCTGATGTGACAGATTACTGAAAGTACACTATCGGCCAACATCAGCCAAAACTATAATCAGTTAGTGGCATTTGAAATGATCAAAAGGCTCTTTGCAATCGTTGCATTGGTATAATGCTTTGCAGGCTGTGGAACCAAACTGGCTCAGGAGTTTTGTATTACTGGAATGACATTGCGGGCATTCAACTTCATTGGCGCCGCTCAATTTTGGCGGAGGTGCAATGCCATATTCTTTGAGTTTTTGCCTTCCGGCTTCACTCATCCAGTCTGTTGTCCAGGCGGGGGATAATCTTTGTGTGATCTTAACCTTATTAAAACCCTGTTCAATAAGTTTCAGCCTGATGTCAAGGTTGATGGCATCGGTAGCCGGGCAACCTGAATAAGTAGGCGTAACGAATACTTCTACTCCATCATCACTTAGGCTTACATCCCTTACAATTCCGAGATCAATGATAGATAATACAGGAACCTCGGGATCTGGAACCTGTTCAAGAATAGCTAATATGGTTTCTTTGGTTGCGGGCAATGTTTGATGATATGTAGATGGGTTTACCATTCCAGTCCGGGATAGGTACGTTGCAATGTCTGCATTTCAGCAAGTATAAAGCCAAGGTTTTCGGTATGAACGCTCTGCTTTCCTCCTGTATGCATATAAACAGGATAGGGAAGTTCAAGCGTGGCTTCTTCAAAAATTTCTTTTACTTTTTTGAGCCATGGTTCTTTCAGCTGGGCAACATCAATCAATTCATAATCTGCCGCTATGAAAAACTCACCGGTATATTCCCATAAGAACTCAATGGCTTTTTGTATGCGGTGGTTGCTTTCTGCTGTTCCATCTCCAAGCCTGATAACCCATTCGCCGCTCCATTTGATATGGTATGTAATCTCTTTCAGCGCCTTTGCTGCGATGGCCGAAAGCTGTTCATCATTGCTGTGCTGTAGTTTTTCATACAGCAGGTATTGATATACACTAAAGAAAAACTGCCTTAAAACGGTTTGCGCCCAATCGCCATTCGACAATTCTGTAAGCAATAGGTTTTTGAACTCACGTTCACCCCGCAGGTAAGCCAGGCTATCTTCTGAAACAGTTGAGCTGTTATCCTGGTTGATGAGCGTTGCAGCGTACTGGTAAAAATTTCTTGCCTGCCCGAGTTGATCAAGTGAAAGATTGGTGATGGCGATATCCTGTTCCAGTATCGGGCCATGAGCACACCATTCACTGTTCCTGTGAGATATGATCAGCGCCGTATCGGCAAGATGTAATGTATAATCGATGAGTTTACTCATGGTCGACATTTGAGAAGTTGGGTTTTGCTGTTGCAAGGCCGCAACTGATTTTACATGTGTTTTACTTCTTCGGGTAAATCATAAAAACTCGGGTGGCGATAGATCTTATCGGCGGCCGGCTCATACAGACTTTCAGATTCTGATGGATCTGAAGCGTGAATATTTTTACTTTCCACTACCCAGATACTTATTCCTTCCTGCCGGCGGGTGTATACATCCCTTGCATTTTCGATGGCCATACGGGCATCTGCTGCATGAAGGCTTCCGGCATGTTTGTGATCAAGGCCTTGTTTGCTTCTTATGAAAACTTCCCAGAGCGGCCACGACTGTTCGGTGCTCTTATAATAGGATGTTTGTCCACCAGCTTTTTCTTCGGGGATATCACCGTAATGAAATTTTCTGATCTGTATTTTCATCGAATAAAATTGTAGTTGTTATTAAATTAGTATGCTAGGCTGCTTTTTGTTTTTCCCTTGCTGCTTTTTTTTCAGCATAAGCCATGGCAGCCTCCCTAACCCAGGCGCCTTCTTCATGTGCTTTGCGGCGTGCAGCCAATCTTTGCTTGTTGCAAGGGCCGTTACCTTTTACAACACTCCAGAATTCGTCCCAGTTAATCTCTCCAAAATCGTAATGCTGTCTTTCTTCATTCCATTTTAAATGCGGATCCGGGAGTGTCATGCCCAGCACTTTTACCTGGAACGCTATCATGTCAACAAAACTTTGCCTGAGTTCATCGTTGGTTTTGCGTTTTATCTTCCATTTAATACTTTGATCGCTGTTGGTGCTTTCGCTGTCTTTGGGTCCAAACATCATCAGGCTCGGCCACCACCAACGATTGATCGCATCCTGGCACATGGCTTTTTGTTCGGCAGTACCCCTGCTCAAAACAAGCAAGGCCTCGAATCCCTGGCGTTGGTGAAAACTTTCTTCCTTGCAGATCCTGACCATAGCTCTTGAATAAGGCCCGTAAGAAGTGCGGCACAGCATTACCTGGTTTAGGATTGCAGCGCCGTCAACAAGCCAACCAATGGCGCCCATGTCAGCCCAGCTTAGCGTGGGATAATTAAATATAGAAGAATATTTGGCCTTGCCGCTGAGTAGGTCATCAATCATCTGTTCACGGCTCATGCCTAATGTTTCGGCAGCAGAATATAAATAAAGGCCATGGCCTCCTTCATCCTGAACTTTGGCAATGAGTATTGCTTTCCGCTTCAGGCTTGGGGCCCGGGTTATCCAGTTTCCTTCCGGCAACATGCCTACAACTTCGCTGTGGGCGTGCTGACTGATCTGCCTGAGGTTTGTTTTACGGTATGCTTCCGGCATCCAGTCTCTTGGCTCGATCTTGATTTCCTGGTCAACCTTTTCCTGGAAAATTTTTTCAAGGTCCTGTACTTGCATATTCGTATAGTTTACTCAAATGTACAAAAAAACTAACAACCGTTAGTTTTTTTGGAATATTATGTTCATTTTCTGCCTGTAGGGTAGTTATATACTCCAGATTGAGTATTTGAATTCTCTTTTTGCCCGGATAGATTTGTTTGGCAGAAATAAAAGCCCGGAATGGATGAAAAACTTTAAATTTAGGAAGTGCCGCTGTGAGATACTGATTCCTATCCAGCCTCCGAAATTTAAAGATTCTATCAGCTTCCTCTTTTGCCTGCCTGGCTACACCCGAACAGCACCTGTATCAGACAGTAAAAAATAAACCATTCATAACAAAACTTGCACACTATGAGTACTAACGTAGAACGCTATGTCATCAGGCATACCGCTGGTAGTAAGAATAACCAGGTTGAAGAGTTTGATTTCAACAAATCATCCTTGTCTATTGGAAGGGCTGCCGGAAGCGATATTCAATATGATCCCGAGCAGGATTCCATAGTAAGCCGGGAACATGGTAAGATTGAGAAAATAAGCTCTGATCCACCCAAGTTCACAATCACAGATAACAACAGCCGTAACGGGATTTTTGTAAATAAGAACAGGGTGAAAGGAACGGTATCCCTGGAACTGGGCGACCAGGTTCAGCTTGGAATGAACGGTCCTGTGTTTACTTTCGATATTCACCCAAGGCCACAGGATATGATGGCTGCCACAAGAGTGGTAGAAATTCCAACCTCCATCAAAGCAACTACTATTTCTGAAACAGGAACAGCAGCTTCACCGGTTGCAGAGCCAGCTAAAACCGGCCTGGGCAAACAAACGGTTGAAAGAATGCTTGTGAATGAGAGAAAAAAATCCAATAGCAGGATGGGGCTTATTCTCGGAGGCCTTGTTGTTGTCCTGGGGATATTGGGATATGCATTCAAGGATAAACTGTTTAAAAAAGGAGATACGATCATCAACCCGGTTGTAAAGGATTCGGCAACAATGAATAAAAAAACACCCGAAGCGATTGCAAAAGAGAATATGGACAAAGTTGTGCAGATCGAATTCGGATGGCAGTTGTTTGATGCCAACACCAGTGATGAATTGTGGCACAAATACCTTGCAACAAAAGGAACTGATGGGTTGATTCATTACACAGCCATGTATATACAGAATAGTCGTGGCGAGATTGAGCCTTACCTCGATGTAAAGAAAAATGTTCCTATCGGAACACCGGTTGGCTTTGCAGGAGC
>JAFDXA010000458.1 GCA_018268185.1 Bacteroidota bacterium | reverse complement strand
GTGATGTTTTCACCGCCGTTGGGATAAGTAACTGTTACTGGAGGAAGGATTTTGAAGACAGCATTGCTGACATCATTTAAGGAGATGTCATTAGAATTACTGATCCTGACAAGACAAGTTGTAGAAGGAGTAGTAGGAGTGATCCAGTTCTCGAAACCATCATTAGGTGAACTGGAATAGTAATTAAGCCATGTTGCTCCGTTATCAAGAGAATAATCAATCCTTACGGTTGTATAAAGAGTAGCAGTATTCCATGTAATGGTACCGAGGCAACCGCCCTGTAATACTTCTCCACCATTGGGTGTGAGCAGTACAGGAGTAGCGGGTGTGATGGTGAAGACTGCATTGCTGATATCCTGCATACAATTCTGTACATAATCCTGAACCCTTACACGGCAGTTCGTGTTCAATGCCATTGCTGGAATAGTCCAGGCATACAGCCCTGTTAAATTTGAAAGATTTGAAATGATGTTTGTCCAGGTAACGCCATTGTCAATTGAATAATCAATATTGTACCTGTTGGAAGTACCTGCGGCATTCCAGGTGATATTATGAACCGTGTTTCCCTGCCATGTTTCTCCTCCATTGGGAGATGTAAGTGTAACAGGGATATTAATCGTGAAGAAAGAATTGCTCCGGTCAACCACTGTCGCGTTCTGTGCATCATACACACGGAGTAATACAGTATTTGATTGTATGGTGGGAACTGTCCACGTAAACTGCCCGTTGGTCGACAGAAAGTTTGTGGCCACAGAAGCCCATATCGTTCCACCGTCCAGTGAATAATCTATGTTCCAATAATTTGAGACCGTACCAGTCTGGCTCCAGGTTACATTGTATTGCTGGCAGGCATAAAGTACTTCACCGCCGTTAGGCTGTATCACTGTAACAGTTTGTGAGGTTACTAAAAAACCTGAAAAAAGGAATAACAATATACAGGCAGTCTGTTTAATGGCACGCATAAAGTATAGTAAGATGTTACATCTGATATTTAGAGCCTGACAAATTAAGCAAAATATTGATGCGACAGCCCTAAGCCCTGTATTTTATGGAGTTTTCCGGCATTGCCCTGAAAGGTAATATGCAAATCCACTGATGTTGCGAAGTCATTTTTGCAACCCTTTCATAGGAAATTTATTCTTACTGTTATCATCAAAACATATATTATGGAACTGATCGTAACAATCATTATCGGGGCGGTGGCCGGGTGGCTGGGCTCTCAGATTTTTAAAGGAAGCAGCCTTGGCCTCGTTGGCAATATTGTTGTTGGAATCATAGGCGGCATGGTGGGTTATTGGCTATTGGGAAAGCTGGGGGTAAGCCTTGGGGCGGGGCTTGTTGGAAGTATATTAACGGGAGCATTGGGTGCCATTGTGATACTTGCCATTTTGAATATTATTTTCCGGGGGAAATAATAGTGTTGCAGAGCAGGGAACTGTATCGTAGTCTGAGAGAATAAACTGCAGATTGAAAACAAAAAAAGGATAAGCAACTACTTATCCTTTTTTGTTGGGTTACCTGGATTCGAACCAAGACAGACAGAATCAAAATCTGTAGTGCTACCGTTACACCATAACCCAATCGTTCTTCCCGTATTTGGGATTGCAAAAATAAGGGAAGCCAAAAAATAAGCCAAATGATTTTTAAGAATCTAATAAAAAAAGCCCCCGATCAAACGGGGGCTTGTACATGTATCTTTTACTGATTACTCAGCTTTAGGTTCAACATCTCCCGCTGCGGCTTCCGGAGCTTTTGTTTCACCTGAAGCTTCTCCATCCATTTTAGCTTTCAATCCGGCAAGAACACCAAGATCTCCGAGCGTAGCTTTTTCAACTTTACTCTGGATATTCTTAACAGCTTTTTTAGTGCTTTCAGCTTCTGCCTTCTTCTCTTTCATTACAGCCTGTTTCTCTTCTTCTTTCTCTTGCTCCCAAAGGCGTGTATGACTGAGAACGATGCGCTTGTCGTTGCGGTCGAATTCGATTACCATGAAATTGGCAACTTCATCAGCAACGATAGCTTTACCGTCTTCTTTCATGAGGTGACGGGCAGGTGCAAATCCTTCCAGGCCATAAGGCAGTTGAACGATAGCGCCTTTGTCATCTTTCTTAACAACAGTTCCTTCATGAACAGAACCTTCAGCAAATACTGATTCCAGTGAATTCCATGGATCTTCTTCGATCTGCTTGTGTCCAAGCTGAAGTTTACGTCCTTCTTTATCAATATTGAGGATGATCACTTCTATCTGGTTACCAACTTTGGTGTATTCGTTCGGATTGTTGAAACGTTTCAACCAGCTCAGGTCGCTGATGTGGATCATACCACCGATACCGGTAGCCAGTTCAACAAACACGCCATAAGGAGTGATGTTCTTTACAACACCCATGTGACGGCTGTTTTCCGGGAACCTGTTTTCGATAGTGCTCCATGGATCTTCTGTCATTTGTTTGATAGAAAGACTCATTTTGCGTGTTTCTTTATCAAGCGTTACCACTTTAGCTTCGTATTCATCACCAAGTTTAAAGAACTCTTTGGCGTTGATCGGTGTGTTGGCCCATGTGATTTCACTTACGTGTACAAGACCTTCAACACCCGGCATGATTTCGAGGAAAGCACCGTAGTCTTCAATGTTAACTACTTTACCTTTCACGATCTCACCTTCTTTCAGGTTCTCAGCCAGGGTATCCCATGGGTGAGGAGTGAGTTGTTTCAGACCGAGGCTGATACGTTTTTTATCATCATCGAAATCAAGAACAACCACGTTCAGTTTCTGATCCATTTTCAACACTTCACTTGGATGGTTGATACGGCCCCATGAAATATCTGTGATGTAAAGCAGACCGTCTAAGCCGCCAAGGTCGAGGAACGCACCGAAATCAGTGATGTTCTTGATGGTACCTTCCAGTACCTGGCCTTTTTCGAGTTTACCGATGATCTCAGCCCTTTGAGCTTCGATATCGCTTTCAATAAGAGCTTTATGAGATACAACAGCATTCTTGATCGCTTCATTGATCTTAACAACTTTAAATTCCATTGTTTTACCAACGAACTGATCGTAATCTGTTACAGGTTTAACGTCGATCTGTGAACCCGGTAAGAATGTTTCCATACCGAATACGTCAACGATCAAACCGCCTTTGGTTTTACTTGTAACCTGGCCGGTAACGATCTCGCCTGTTTTATTTACTTCAACGATTCTTTCCCATGCCCTGGTAATGCGTGCAGATTTGCGGCTCAGGTTCAGGTTACCGTCCCTGTCTTCTTTTTCTACAACCATTACTTCAATAACATCACCTACTTTAACACCACCCGGAATATCCCTGAATTCGTTCAGTGAGATAAGACCGTCGCTCTTAAAGCCGATGTTCACTACAGCATCAGTTTTGGTTAATGATTCTACAGTTGCCTGGATCATTTCACCATCATTGATCTGCCTGAAAGTAGCATCATAAACGGCGTCGTATTTTGCTTTTTCATCTTTTGAATAAGCAGCTACATTACGCTTGTCACGACTCCAGTCGAAGTCATCGTGAGCAGTTTCAATTTTTGGTTCAACAGCTTTAACAGGAGTTGCTTCGGCTGCTGTTTCAACAGGTGCATTTGTTGTCGCAGTAGCTTCAGCATCAGATGCAATCGGCTCCTGTTGATCTGCGTTTAGTTGTTTGTTAATAATGAAAGACATAATATAATCCCGGTTTTTTTAACGGGGAGGCAAAGGTAGGCATTAATCGTGGATTTCAGGCAGGCAAAGCTGTTTTTTATGAGGGTTGGCCACAATAAAAAAGGCCACCCGGTCGGGCAGCCTTTTTTATTGTATAAGCTTTTGGTTTACAGTATAATAACCGATCCGGTTTTAATACGCTTACCATTTCTGTCGCTTAATTCAACCCTGTAGATTCCAGAACTGTAATGGCTCATATCAACAGCCATTTTGCTGTATGGTTCTGTAATGCTGTAGGTTCTTGAGTAAACCCTGGTTCCTTTAGCATCATAGATGTTCAGGATCCTTGGATTAACTGAATTGCCTTTCAGGTTGTAGTACCTTACCTGGAACTGTCCTGTATTCGGGCTAGGGTAGATGAACAATACATCATTGGCAGCTTCAGAAATTGTGAGTGAAGCAGATGTGTTGTTACAGCCGTTGATATCAGTTACAGCAACAGTGTAATCACCAAATCCATCTACATCAATTCCGCTCAGCGTACTTCCTGTTGCACCTGGAATGATTACTCCATCTTTATACCATTGGTATGTAGCAGCGCTTGGTGAAGAACTTGCTGTGATGGTGGTAGTCAGACCTGGATACAATGCAGTGTAAGGAGCAGCAGCCAAAGAAACATTTGGCAGGCTGTTAACTGTTAAAGTAGCTTCGCCTGATGTAGCAGTATTGGTACATGCAGCTACAGTAAGTACCGCACGATACTTGTAACCGTTGTAGCTTGAAGGCACACCGGTTAAAGTAAGTGTAGGTGTAGTGGCGCCACTGTAAACGCCGCCATTGGCAACGTTTGTAAAGCCGCTACCTGTATTAACCTGCCATTGGTAAGTGATCGGGTTTCCTGAAGCAGCAGATACTGTGAAAGAAGCATTGTTGTTTACACAGATCGTTTGATTTGAAGGAGCCGTAACAGTACCGATAGGGTTTGCTACAGTAATAGGAATAATTGTAGGATTTGAAGTACAGTTAACTGTACTGATTGTTACTGAATAATCAGTAGATGTTGTTGGTTGTGCATATACAGTGTTCGCAAGAGAACCTGCAGTATATGGAACAGTAGCAGCAGCATCAGTGAACAGACCAGTTGCCGGTGACCAGATTCCTGAGAAAGGAGCACCGTAGGTAAGTTCGAGAGACCATGAAGTTAAAGTTCCGTTATCACCATTGAAGCCGTCATAAACTGCCAGCGTCCATGTACCATTACCATTTTGAGGTCCTGTAGTGAGGGCGAGCAGTGAAGCAACGTTTGGTGTGAAACCAGTTGGGCCTGCTGGTGGGTTACCAACAGCAGGAGTTACTACTGCATCAGGCCTGAATGTTCCGGAATAAGGATCAGTTCCTGTTCCGATCAACGGTAATGTAGGAGTAGTTTGTGAACTGAAGGTAGTGTTTACAAAACCTGTACCTGGGCCAGCGCCTGTTGCTGAAAGGAAGTAATTCAGGTTAACGATATTACCGTTTGGTCCCTGCAATACCATGCAAAGGTCACCAGGCCATGTGTGGTTAAGGCTCAGTTTAACTTTCACACCAGTGATAAGTGCTCCCGCAGGAACAGCGTTGGTGGTGAGTGAAGAGTTTGCTCCGGCAGGGTTATTATCAGGAACTGCCACTGTGATGGCTCCTGAATTTACCGCAAGCGTTGCCGGAGGGGCAGTTGTTGTGATCGTCATCTGCTGTATAGTACCATTGCATATTGTAGCAGATGTTGGAGTAACAGTAGCAACCAACGGTCCAACTGTTAATGTAGCTACACTTGATAAAACGGTTGGAGTACAAGGTCCTGTAATGGCAACCTGGTATTGATAACCGTTCATGGTGCTTAAAAGATCTGTCAGGGTCAAAGTAGGTGTACCTTGTCCGGCATACACACCACCATTGCTGATGATAGTCCATGCAGAAGAAGCATTTGGCCTTACCTGCCATTGATATGCCAGTTGAGTACCGTTTGCATTGATACTGAATGAGGCATTACCTGAGCAGTAAGAAGTAACACTTGAAGGCTGCGTATTGATAACTGCAGGCCTGCAAGGAGTGATATTGATGGTATAATCTTCAACCTGTCCGTAAGTGTTGCTTCCGCAAGGACCTGTAACACCGTTTCCGAAGATATCATCATACAAACGGATCCTCATACGGGTGTTGCCGGATGTTGCTGATGTAGGGAATACAACAGTTCCGGTGTATGGACCGGCACTTTGAGGAGACTGGTATACGAGTTCGCCAGCATCAGCAAAGCTTCCGTTCTGGTTATAATCGATCCACACACGCACTACGTCACCACCATAGGTGTTGGCATTACCTGTGATGGTAATGGGCACGCTTGAACCTGCTTCAAAATCAGCAACAGGAGTAAGGTTGGTGAAGTTTTCGTAACCTGCAAATGAGGTAGAAGAATTATCGAGCGTTCCGAATTCTACGCGATCGATCTTTTCAAAGTTAGGATCTGTATCTGTTGAACCTGCTGCACAATAGCAACCCGAACTTGGAGTTAAGGCAACCAACACAGGAGTTGATGTACCCGGGTTACCAGAGCAGGTTACTACGCATTGGTAGTACGTATCAGCTGTAAGTGTTGTTGTATAACTTGAGCTGGTTGCACCAGTGATATCAGTATATGGACCAGAAACTGATGAAGCAGACTGCCACTGATAAGATACACCAGTACCGGTAGTTGCATTCTGCAGACTGAGTGTAAAGTTTACACCAGGGCAAACAGAAGAAGCCGAAGCGATCGTGTTACCTGGAGCTGGTGTGCCAGAGCACGCGCCGGTTGCATAATCAATTATGAACGGCATATCCTGGGCAGCGCCACTTCCACCATCAGTAATTGAAACCCACGCACCGGTTGAAACAGTCTTTTGTTTAGCATTGTTTCCTGCCTGAGTGGTAGTACCTACAACTGTACTTGGGGGTGAGAAATTACTTGTTTGAGAAGTTCCAACCTGCCATTCGATCCAGTAAGTACCTGGAGCCAGGGTAGTGGCAACGTTGGCTTCAATTTTCCATATCTGCCTGTTGGTTGCGCCTGCGGCTGCAGTACGATACATACTGGCAGTGCTTGAAGAAACGAAGATATTGGTAGTAAGGTCTCCCCAGATAGGAGCCGGGCTACCCACAGAAGGGTCAGTATCATAAATCTGAACCCTTACTTCAGTGAAAGGAGAAGTAGTACCTGCGTAACCGGTAGAGTAAGCAAAAAAAGTTGCTTTGCTTACAGTCCAGGATGGACCAGCAGGAACAGTAAAATCATCGGCAACTGTAAAACCTGCAGCAATACCGGCCGACAAACCCAATGTGGTATTTGTAAGCTGTAATTCGCTCCAGGTAAAACCTGCCGGTGCAGTCGTTCCCGTAGAGGTGGTTGCACCCGTACTTAAATTACCATTCACATAGGTTTGTGCTGATATCCTCCCTGCAAAAAGAGAAAACAACAGCAACAAAAGAAAGGAATGTTGAAATAACTTCCGCGTTCTTTGTAATGCGTAAATTTTTTTCATTGATGAAATTTTATTGTGAGAGAAATTATGCCTGATAAAGGCATATTATTTGATAAAATTATGAATATTTCTTTTATTCTTAACAATGTTTTAAAAGAGATTTACTAAGCTACGTGAATAACTATACCAAACCCGGCGCCTGGTCATTAGTAATTACGGAAACAGGCTTGCGGGGTTGCAGCATACCGGCAGCCCGTCTGATATTTCTGCTGGAGTAACATAAAAGGCCCCGCTTCAAGCGGAGCCTTTTATACTTATTAAGAATATCGATTACAATATTACTACAGAACCTGTTTTGATCCTTTTTCCATTGCGATCGCTCAACTCTACCCTGTAGATTCCAGAACTGTAATGGCTCATATCAACGGCCATTTTGCTATAAGTTTCTGTAACGCTGTAGGTTTTAGAGAATACCAACGCACCTTTTGAATCGAAGATGTTAAGTATGCGAGGGTTGATGGCATTACCGTTCAGGTTGTAGTACCTAACCTGGAACAGACCGGTGTTAGGACTAGGATAAATGAACAGGATGTCGCTTTCGCCACCAGAGATGGTAAGTGATCCGGAATTACTGCTGCAACCGTTAACGTCTGTAACAGCTACACTGTAATCACCGAGGTTGTCGATATCAACAGTTACACTCTTCGCAGTTGCTCCCGGAATCAACACTCCGTCTTTATACCACTGGTAAGTAGCGGCAGCATTTGGAGAAACTGCAGCAGTTACAGTAGTAGTGATACCCGGGTGAATGCTTGTATACGGGCCAGCATTGATAACTACAACCGGTAATGGATTAACGGTGAGTTTAGCTGAAGCTGAAGTAGCAGTATTGGTACATGCTGCAACGCTTAAAACTGCACGATACAGGTAATTGTCATAAGAAGCAGGAACTGCTGTCAGGTTGAGTGTATTGGTAGTAGCTCCGCTGTAAACACCGGTGTTGCTGATGCTGGTCCAGGTAGCTCCTGCATTGGTGCTAACCTGCCACTGGTAAGTGATCGGGTTGCCCGAAGCTGCCGCAACTGTGAATGAAGTGTTGCCACCAACGCAAACAGCTGCATTGGAAGGATCAGTAAGCTGACCAACAGGATTTGCAACAGTGATCGGAATGATTGTAGGATCAGAAGTACAGTTAGGCGTACTGATCGTTACAGAATAATCTGTTGTTGCTGAAGGATGAACATATACAGTGTTGGCAAGTGTACCAGGTACATAAGGACTTGTAAGTGCTGCATCGTTAAAGATGTCAGTACCTGTCCAGATACCAGCAAATGGAGCACCATAAGTGATATCAAGTGACCATGAAGTGAGTGTGCCATTGTCTCCGTTGAAACCATCGAAAATAGCCAACGTCCATGTTCCGTTACCGTTTGCAGCACCTGTTGTCAATGCAGTCAACGAGTTCACATTTGGTGTATAACCTGTAGGTCCGGCAGGCGGGTTACCTACAACCGGTGTTACCACTGCATCTGGCCTGAATGTTCCTGTATAAGGATCAGAAGCGCTTCCTACGAGTGGTAATGTTGGAGTGGTTTGAGAACTCCACGTAGTATTTACATAACCTGTACCAGGTCCGGCTCCCGTTCCTGATAAGAAATAATTCAGGTTAACGATGTTACCGTTTGGTCCTTTCAATGCAAAGCAAAGATCACCAGGCCATGTGTGGCCGAGGTTAACTTTTACTTTAACGCCGGTGATAAGAGCACCTGCAGGAATTGCATTGGTTGTAATAGAAGAAGTAGCGCCTGCAACGTTGTTATCTGGTATTGCTACAGTGATCGGGCCTGAAGTAAGGCTCAATGTTGCAGGAGGTGCAGTAGTTGTGATAGACAATTGCTGAGTTGATCCGTTACAGATCGTAGCTGAAGCCGGGTTAACAGTGGCAACCAGTGGTCCTACTGTTAAGGTAGCTAC
>JAFDXA010000457.1 GCA_018268185.1 Bacteroidota bacterium | reverse complement strand
GATCTTATTATAGACAGCAGGCAAAGTTGGTGCAGTGCTGTTAACGGTTAATGCCAGGCTGCACGACTGTGTTCCAAAACTGATTGCAAAAAATGCTGTTCCTGCTGATGTTGGCGTTCCGGTAACATTATAGGAAAGATTACCGTTGCCGTTGGCCAGTGTTCCAGCCTGGAGTGTTGCTGTAAGCCCTGTTACACCTGTTGAAGCTATGGCTGTACCTGAACTGTAAGTAACTGCATTGCCTCCTGTATACGGAACCGTAGCTGTTGCGGAATAGCTAACGTTCATTACGGCTGTACCTGAAAAGGAGGCGCTGCTGCAGGAGATCGCCGTAACAGAGGCATTGGCGCCGGGCGCAGGATCATTGCTCTTTTTACACGAAGCGATCATGAACAGGAATACAATGATAGAAATGGATGCAGTGCTTTTGAGTGCCATAATTATTGGTTAGTTTTTAGCTGATCAGTTTATTTTATTGAAACTGGTTATTGTCCGGGTGGTGGCGGTGGTGGCCCATCATGTCCTGCACCGGGCGGGTGCATGTCTCCGGGAGGAGGCCCCTTTCTTGGGCCGCTCATACGATGCAATACTTCTTTGATGATCGCATCAAATCTTTTCTGCTGTTCCGGGTTGCAAAGCCCCCTCACCTGCTGAAAATGCTTGAAAGTAATGATATCCATTTCAGCGATCAGGTCGGTAGATCGTTTATCGGTAACTCTCACTAATGAATCTGAAACCCCAGGCTTTTGAAGCAGTTCAAAGAAAACATCTTTGGCTTTGCGGATACTATCCTGCATCAAACGCTGTACAGCCTGGTGCTGATCACGCAGCTTTTTATAGGCTTCCTGCTGTGATTGATCCAGGTTCAGTTCTTTGCTGATGTATTCAAAAGGTTGTACTGGCATCTGTTGTGCGGTGCCGGCATTTTCAGACTGCTCATTCCTGTTGCTCCAGAGCATGAACAATGTAACAACATTTGCCAGCAGCAATATGATGGTTACAATAGAAAGCCAGCGGTTATTTTTATTGTTGCTCATGTTTATTCGTAGAGTGCGGAAGTATTATCCAGGTTATAAGATTCTGCGAAAGCCTGTATTCCGTTCAACCGGGGCTTCTGTGTTTCTGTATTGATCTTTGAGGCTGGTTTTACCAGGAAGAAAATATTCAGCATCAGTACAAGTAAAAGAGATGCTGCCAGTAAGGCTGGGCGCAACTGGAACACGGATGCTGAACTTTGTGGCGGAGTACCCTCCTTCATACGGGCCCGGAGCCTTGTATAAAAGAAAGGAGCAGGTTCGGCACGCTGTATGCCATCTAAACTGCTGAGTACTCTTTCTGTTCTCTCACTATGTTCTGAATGTAATTCCATATTCTTTGTATTAGACGTTCATTTTGATAAAAACCTTCTATAAATGTTGCTGATTTATTTTTTTTCTCAGGCTTTGTTTGGCCCGCTGTAACAGGGAGTCTACAGCCGATTCTGAACTCTTCATAATATCGGCGATCTCCCGGTAACTCAATCCATCTACCTTATTGAGTATGAAGGCCGTTTTTTGTGTCTCCGGAAGTTCATTCACAAGTCTGAATAACAAGGCTGCATCCTCTTTTCTGTCGTACTGCACCCCGGGATGGTTGAAATCCGGGGACTCATGTAATAGTTGGTTACTTTCTGAAAACAGGTTGCTTATAAAGGCGAAACGCTTTTTCCTTTTCTTATTACGGGCATGATCCAGGCCTTTGGTAACCGTAATGCGGTAAATCCAGGTAGAAAGACTGGCATTTTCCCTGAATCCGGCAATGGAGTGATAAACCTGTATGAAAACCTCCTGTGCAATATCTTCTGCATCCTGGCGGCTCTGGAGAAAACCGATCGCCGTATTGAATACCTTATCCTGGAAAAGGCTTACCAGTTCCCTGAAGGCAGACTCCTCTCCCATCCGGAGTTGTGTTATCAATTCCTGTTCCGACAAATAAGAAGGTGGTTTTTAATTAGACGCTGCAACTTACAAAAGCCTGCGGAAGAACAATAAACGTTATATGTTGAATGTTTAACGTTTTCAGTACCGTCTGTCTGTCTTTTCAGACTACCCAACTTACATGCCTCCACGCATCATTCCACCGCCACCGGGCATCGGCGGCATCATCATGTTATTTTGCTGGGAAGCAGTGCCGCTGAATTTATTCAGCCTGAAGACAAGGCTCAGCATGAAGTATCGGCCAAGCCTGTTGGTACGGGTATCGGTTAAAGCATTTCCGGTAACAGAACGGGTTACGCTGATATTTTCATTCAGCATATCAAAAGCCTGTAGTTTCAATGCTGCATTCTGCTTTTTGAAGAAAGATTTTTCAAGAGTAGCATTAATGATCAATGGATCAGAATTAACATTACTGGCATAACCTGTGTTGATGGATTTGTCGACATCAAAATTGAATTTCCATGTTTTGCCAAAAAAGAAACGGGTTGAATTGCTAAGCGTCCATGCAGACGCATCCAGGTTCTGTTCTTTGGAGATCGTGTACTTGGTGCTATTGAAAGAGTAATTAACTGAAACAGTTGTTTCAAGCCATTTTTTTATTTTAATATCAGATCCCAGGCGTTGGCCGATGATCCAGTTCTTACCTGTATTCTTTTGATCACTTACATAAGATATGTTGTTATTGTAAGTGATATTTCCTCCGTAATTGAAAACATATTTCCTGTTCTGTACCGGTTTTGAATAATTATAGAATCCGAGAATGGTATAGAATCCATCACTATTCAGGTAACGTGTTTCCTGAACCACCACATCCCGCTGAAATACATTGTTAACGATCTTGTCTTTTGTGAAAGAGAATGAGATATTACCAAAGAATACATTGCCGCTTATGAAATCAAAATTATTATAACGCATGCTGAGCGTATTGGTGAACTCAGGTTTGAGTTTGGGATTACCACGGGTAATGTATTGTGGATTTGAATAATCATACACAGGTTGCAGTTGAGAGTAACTGGGCTGGCTTGTATTCCCGTTGTAATTCACATTGAAAGACCTGCTTCTTGAGAAATTATATGCAAACCTGATCACCGGGAAATAGTTCACGATATGTTGTGTGTAAGAGTACTTGCCTGTTTTGGAATCGCTTGAAATAGTGGCCGGTTGCACAGCCATCCCGATGGTATAATTATACTTCTTCTGGTTGTTGCGGAAGTTAACACCAAACCTGTTGGTGATATAAGTATTATCGTAAATATTGCTCAGGCTGTCGACAAAACTTTTTTGCCCGTTTGAAGGATCTACACTGAAAGTCTCCTTATCATTACCGGTAAACTGGTTGTTGAAACTGTAGTTGAATTCAAGACTGGTCTTTTTGCCAATGGGTTCATTATAAGAAAGCCTTGCACCATAATTATAATTGTTATTGTCTTGCGTGATGTATTGATAGAGGTAAGTACTGTATGGCCCCATGGGTGTTATGTATTGGCTCAGGTTGCTGTAATCGTTATCGCCTTCCGTTTTTGTTTG
>JAFDXA010000456.1 GCA_018268185.1 Bacteroidota bacterium | reverse complement strand
GGATGCCGGATTTAATTCATAGCTTCAATCAAAATAAAAATTTATGCGCTGGCTTAAAAGAATACTCATTGTTGTTGTGATCCTCTTTATTGTTTACTTGCTGGGGCCATCACCGGCAAAGCCGTCATACAATGCAACACTTCCCGATGTGCCCAATACGGCCTCACTGGATAAATATGTAGCAGCCAATGAAGCCATGCACAAGCTCCGGCCCGATAATGAAGCTAGGATTGTTTGGACCAATGATTCTGCAAAACAAAAAACTGCTTTTGCCATTGTTTACCTGCACGGATTTTCTGCTTCGCAGGAAGAAGGAGACCCTGTACACAGGAATATTGCGAAAACATTCGGAACGAATCTTTACCTGGCGAGGCTTGCTGAACACGGCATTGATACAACGGAACAATTGATGAACCTTACCGCCGACAAATACTGGGAATCTGCCAAAGAGGCCCTGGCAATAGGAAAGCAACTGGGGGATAAAGTAATATTGATGGGAACAAGCACCGGCGCTACCCAGGCATTGCAACTGGCGGCAGCTTATCCATCAGATGTTGCAGGCCTGATCTTATATTCTCCCAATATCGAGATCAATGATCCCAATGCCTGGTTGCTGAATAATCATTGGGGATTGCAGATCGCCAGGCTGGTACTCCAAAGCAATTACAATACACCGCATGATGATCGCCCGATCTATAAACAATACTGGAATACGCCCTACAGGCTCGAAGCAACAGTGGCGCTGGAAGAAATGCTGGAGACAACCATGACGAAAGAAACATTCAGTAAAATTCATCAACCTGTTCTCATGCTGTATTATTACAAAGATGAACAGCAACAGGATAAAGTTGTACGGGTAAGTGCCATGAAAAAAATGTTTTCAGCATTGGCAACAGAGCCGGCATTGAAAGTTGAAAAAGCACTTCCCAATACGGGAGACCATGTGATCGCATCGCCGATCAAATCAAAAGACATTGTATCAGTTGAAGCTGAAACAAAGAAATTTTTACAGGAAGTAATGAAAATGCAGCTAAAGCAATAAACATTCATTTTATGAAACAGGTATTCGTAGATATATACAGTCGTGATATCGACAAACTCAAAGCAGAGATAAGTATGTTCAAAGACGAAACACATTTGTGGCAGGTAACCGGTTCAATCAGTAATGCTGCCGGAAATCTTTGCCTGCACCTGGCCGGGAATCTTTGTCATTTTATCGGTCTGCATATCGGAAAAACAGCTTACGAACGTAACAGGGATGCAGAGTTTTCATTGAAAGATATACCGGTTGAAACATTGATATCCAAAATTGATCAAGCCAGGGCTGTTGTGATTGGTGCTCTCGAAAAGATGCAGGAAGAAGATCTTGAAAAGGAATTTCCACTTGAATGGAATGGAGAAAAGAAAACAATCGGTTTCATGCTGGTTCATTTATCATCACACCTGGGTTATCACCTGGGGCAGATCAATTACCTGAGACGTATGTTTGAAAAAGCAGCATGATGAATTTCGAACCCCTTCAGTACACAGATTTTCCTTACCTGGAGCCATTTCAGCCACCGGGCTGGGGCGACCTCGTTCCCCGTTTTAAATATGCGATCGATAGCAGTTTCTGCCGGCCTTATAAATTAGTCGCAGGAAATACCATGGTTGCAATAGGAACTGTGATCTATCATAAGAACACGGCATGGCTTGCCAGTATCATCACACATCCCGATCATCGGAAACAGGGTTATGGAGCAGCGATTACAAAACAGCTTATTGATTCCATTGATCGGGCCAAATATGAAACGATCTCACTCGATGCAACAGACATGGGTTATCCTGTTTATGCAAAACTTGGATTTGAACCCGAAGGTACTTACGCCCATTTTAAAGCAGCAGAAAATATAACAGGTTTGGAACAGGATATTCATGTAGTTCCTTTTGAAGAAAGATTCAGGCAAAGAATATTTGAGCTCGACAGGTTTGCAACGGATGAAGACAGGACTGATACGCTTGCAGAAAATATAACATCATCCAGACTGTACCTGGAAAATGGGAAAGTAGAAGGTTTTTATATGCCCGAACTTGGCAATGGCCTCATCATCGCATTAAATGCGGAAGCAGGTATCGCTTTGATGAAATACCGGATCAACAATAATTATTACGGTATCCTGCCTTCAGTAAATGAAGCCGGTAAAAAATTCCTGGAACATTGTGGTCTTACACAGTTCCGGTTTTCAAGAAGGATGTTCATAGGCAAAAAAAGAAACTGGAAAGGGGAGTTGATGTACAACCGGATCAGCGGGCAGTTGGGTTAACAGGTAAAACAAAAAATGCCGGCAGAACCGGCATTGTATATTGAGTGTTTCTTATGCTTATTTTATTTCCAGGTCGGCAACCTTCCTGTTGTGTAATCTTCCCACTTTCATCAGGTCGATCATAGAACCCGTTACAAAATTCAGGAAGCTTCGGCTGTAAGATCTGTATACAGCTTCTCCTGTAAAAATCCGGGTAAGGTGTTTTTGCATGTGAGGGCCGATGAACCTGCCGAATGCAGTATCCATGCGATCCTGTCCAACCTTGAATAATGTAAAAAGCCTGCCGCTGTACCAGGTGTCAACCAGTTTCTGCCAGACACGCAACTCCCGCATCTGTTCTTTCTGGTATTGTTTGAACGCAGCATCTGTTCCGATTTCGATCGTTTTAGCCAACCTGAAAGCTCCCTTAATTGCCAGGAATAAACCTGAAGAGAAGATCGGATCCAGGAAACCGCCTGCATCACCTGTTAATACCCAGTTTGGGCCATACATATAATCAGAAATCAACTGATAGTTGTCGTACTGCATTACAGTGGTTTCCCTTTTTGCATTGGCAGTGAACTTCTTCAGTGTTTCATCTGATTTCAGGTAATTATCATATTGCTCTTCTTTTGTGCTACCATAGTTTTTGAGATGCTCTGGATTGATAACGACCCCTACTGAGATCCGGTCGGGCAGGGGAATCCTCCAGGTCCACCCTTTTTCCAGCCTGTGCAGGTGAATATTGTAAGGATAGATTTTTTCTGCACCGGAAAGGTGGGCAAACAAGGCAACATCCTTGCGGTATCCTTGTCTTGTTGGAATATTAAGCATGCGTGAGATCGTCCTGGATCTTCCCGTTGCATCAACAATAAGATCAGGTTGTCCTTCAAAATAATCATTGATGGCAGCAATGGTATCGTCACTCAGTTTCAAAGTGTCTGAACCATTCACCTGTTCAATTTTCGCTGCGAATTTGAAGAACTGAACGCCTTCCTTAACGGCATTGTCGAAAATGGTTTTGTCGAACTTCACCCGCGGAACATTGTAAGCATAGGGAGGAAGGCTGCCGCCGCCAAAGCTGAAGGGAGAAGTAGCTTCTTCATCTTTGTTTACCCAAACCGAAGCGCCTGGTTTGTAGGTACTGTAGTTTTTCACTTCCTCTTCCACTCCCAGTTCACGAAGCATCGGTACGATGGCCGGAACGAGGGATTCGCCAACTATGATTTCGGGCCTTTTCTCAAGGTAGAATACGCCGACTTTAAAACCTTTTCTTTTGAGGAGTGTTGCCAGGGCACAGCCGGAGGGACCGCCACCAACGATTGCAACTGTCCGGATTTTTTTCTTCATGATCTTATAAAAGCATTTAGTATTGATAACAGGCCGGATTTCATGGCTAACATACCAGCATCCTGCTGCCGGCAAATTTCGGTGAGAACTACCGATTTTCAAAAGTTGCGAACTATGTTTTTACTATGAACAACTGTTTAACAGGTGTCATGCACAATAAAAGAACTTTTGAACATTTTTTTCTAATTTGGATTTATGAGGAAAACAATTCCGGAACGTAATCCCGGTGATATTGATGTGATCCTGGAAATTCTGGAAAGAACACTGGCTGCAAATCCCGGATCTGTTTTTGTTTCAAGTTTGATGCAGCAATACCGGGACCGAGGAAGTTTGAGCCGAAAACAACTGGAAGGATTGCATGGCAAGGCTTCAAAAATCAGATCGATACCGCCGGCCCGTCTGGCCACGCTGCAGGCTATCATTATGCGTAAACCAATACGCTACCGGTCAACTCCTACAATTGGTTTTGCAGAGAAAG
>JAFDXA010000455.1 GCA_018268185.1 Bacteroidota bacterium | reverse complement strand
GTCAGGTTGCATGGGTTTTGGTTTTGTACAACTATGGTTTGACAGGTTTCTCTTGTGCAGCCTGTTGGAAAACCAAGAGAATCTCTTTGTTGAACAAGCAAACAAACATTATAAGTACCCGGTTGCGTATAAGTATGACTTGGATTCATGGCATTGGAAGAAGATCCATCACCGAAAGTCCACCTGATAGAATCTGTGCTGTGCAGAGGTATCGAAGTATTTACAAAGTGAAAAGTATTGGGTATAGACGAAGTGCTGTCAGGATATGCATAAAACCCTACTACCAGGCTACAGGTGGAGCCGCCTAGCTGTATTGTCATTGCAGCAGAGTCGATACATTGTATCGTACCATTGCCCATCACTTGTATATAATGTGCAGCAGTGAATACACCTCCCGTGAGGTAAGTGTGCTGGGGGTTTATTGCATTGGACATAGCGCCATCGCCAAAATACCAGGTATGCAATACTGTTGACGGGGTTCCCGGAACAACAGGGTTGAACTGTATGGTAGTGTTGTTTACAAAAGAAGTATTGAAGGCAGCATTACAGAGTGTGTTCTGCTGGGCAATACTGTTAAGGCCTGCGAGGCAAAGGATTAATACAAGGAGCGAAGCAATTCTTTTCATAAAATTTGTTTTAGCGTTTGGTTTCAAGGATCGCTACCTAATGATACGATGATGAAAAGTTTCGTTGCCTGCGGGAAATAAAAATCCTTAATATTCCCGGTGAAGATTAAGAAGAAAATGCTCAAAAGCCCTGCGAACCGGGGTTGCACCTGTTTGATAACCATTGGCTAATAAGGAGAATATCAACAGCTTTCCTTTTGCGGTGATAATATAACCACTTAAAGAAGATATATTACCCAGTGTTCCCGTTTTTGCAAAAACATAACCGGGGATGCCTGTGAAATAATTTTTCAATGTACCCTCATTTCCTGTTGGGAGGATTTTTTTCAAACGCTCCAGGCCAAATTCCTGTTGCAATTTGTTAAGTATGAAAACAAAATCACGTGGCGTAAATAAATTATACCTGCTCAATCCTGAACCATCAACCCACTTTGGTTTTTGGGGAACATCTGTTAAATCTTTTGCGAGCAGGCTGTCAATAACATCATCTCCCATGTATCCGTATTGCTCGTTTGATACCATCATCAATACCTGTTCGGCAAAAAAATTATCGCTGTTGTGCATCATGGGTTTTAAAACTGAATCGGTAGGTTGCGAGTGAATCAGTTTTAACGTTTTATTTTGCGATCCCCCGTAAAGTTGTGATACCGGGTAGCCGAGGGTATCTGAAAGTATATCAGCAATAATGTTTACATCAAAGTTGCTGTTTGTGTAATACGACTCGATGGTTCGAAAAGGAACAGAAACCGGTTTTAACTGCGGCCTGCATCCGATCACATAAAAAACATTGCCGGAGATTTCACGTTTGACAATAAAATTATTGCTGTCTGTTTTATTCCACCAGTCATACCTGAAATATTTCGGGATCACATGTACCTGGTGCTCTCTGTCAACGTAAAAGCGGGCTACATTTCCATATAGCGGAAAAAAACTTCTTTCAGGCATATAGCTTTCCTGGTAATCATCCCAACTCCACCCTTTTCCATATACTTTAAATAGTTCCAGTCTTCTGTAATCATCGGCCTGGTTGTTCACGAGGTAAACCTTGTTTAAACGGTTTGATGCCAGGTAATCAAAAACAGGCTGAAAAGAAAAATCAGGATGTAAAAAAGTTGGATCACCGGTGCCGTAAATGTTGATCCTGCCCGGCGTTTCTTCCACCCGGGCGCCAACAATACTATCGCCCAGGTATTTCATGCCGGTATAAAGTGTAAAAAGTTTTACGTTACTGCCGGGAACAAAATATTTATCTGCATCATGTTCATACCAGTATTTGCCGGTAGCCGGTTCATAAATGCTGATACCTGCATGTCCTTTGCTGATGGCAGTATCATTCAGTAAGAGCGATGTTGCTGTTTGTGAAATTTTCCGGGAAGTGTTGCAGGAAATTAAAGAATATAACAGCAGTAATGATGCAGAAAAGGAATAGATTTTATTTGACAAGCCTGCAATCATGATCAACTTTTACATTTATATTCCTTGTTTAATTTTTATTCAGTTTATCCTCTTTCCTGGGTTCTCAGCCACCTTTCCGGAATGTTGTTCCTGCTGGCATGTACGTAGTCGTTATAACTGCAGGAAATAAATTTCTTATCGGGCATCTGCATCCACCAGCGCTGTGTTCTCTTGCTTTGAAGGAATACAGTATCTACCTCTGCAAATGCCGTATGGTATTCATTGAAGTTGTTTCTTTCCTCCAGGGCGCTTTCATATTTGCTCCGGTTCTTTCCGTCAATGAAATACCAGAGCATCTGTGCGATCTGTTTTGCTGTTAGTTCGTGTACATCATGATTTGGGTTGTACCCGTAAATGCCAAAGCTGCTGAGGTTGCTGCTCATGCCTGCAAATCTTGTGAGTGTGCAGGCTTCTTCACCAGTGAGCCCGTTCGGGCAATGTACGCTGGCCGGCGCATCACTGTTTTTAATAGCATTAATATCGAAACTCAGGAGCTGTGTGTTCCTGATGACGGGTTCCATTTCTTCAATATCTTCTTTTACAATACCAACACGATAGCAATCGAACCGCAGTTTATCCATGGTTTCCAGCATGCGTGGGTGTATAAAATAACTCTGGAAGCCGATATGATTGTAATGCTTTACCATGTTCGGTTCCCCGGTAAGCATTTCCAGTAAAAAATTTTCGGTGCGGTAATGGCTTTCACCCCTAAGATCGATCATGGCATCGATGCAGGTGGCTTCGATTACCTGGTTGTTTTCTATGTAAGCAGCATATTGCGCCAGGGTGATGTCTTGGGAACCGCCAAGTATCACGATGGTTTTTTTCATCCGCAATAATTCTGCCAGCACAGTTTTTATGGCAGCATAACTGTCGTTCAATGATGCGCCCGCTTTTACGTTGCCGATATCGGCGATCTTTATATCCGTATGCCAGTAATGTAACTGGTACAATTGCTTTCTTACAAGATCGGCGGCATTGCTTTCCCCGATAAAGATACCGCTGCCCCTCATCTCGCCGGAGCCAACCAATACGATGTCAATTTCCTCCAGGTCGGGTAATTCTGTTTCATAAACAGCAATGTGTTTTGCAAACTGGCCATCGGTAAACCCGTTGTCATCATTCAGTTCATGCATGGTAACGGGATGTAGAAAATCAATAAGATCGAGCATGTAAAAAGTTTGGGCAAACCTAATTGATAAATTGGAAAACAGGACGTACAAAACTTAATTTCTGATGATATTTTTATGCTTTCACATTGATGTAAATGTTAACTTAGCTGAACAATAATAATTGCTTGAGTTATGATAGAAAAACCCGAAGTACTACAGGATGTAGTGATCAAATTCGCCGGGGATAGCGGCGATGGAATGCAGCTAACCGGAAACCAATTCACAAATAATACAGCTTTGCTGGGTATTGACCTGGCTACTTTCCCCGACTTTCCGGCAGAGATCAGGGCCCCGATCGGAACCTTACCCGGGGTAAGCGGTTACCAGCTGCGTTTCAGCAGCGACAGGGTATACACGCCGGGAGATGAATGTGATGTACTTGTAGCCATGAATGCCGCTGCCTTGAAAGTAAATTTATCAGCCCTGAAAAAGGGAGGCAAGATCATTGTGAATGAGGATGGTTTCGATAGTAAAAATCTACGCCTGGCCAACTACCCGGATGGGGTGAATCCATTGGAAGATCATAGCCTTGATAATTATGACGTGATCAAAATGGATGTTACCAAAATGACCCGTGAGGCGCTCAAGGATTTCACAATGGGAACCAAAGAAAAGGACCGGGCAAAGAATATGTTCGTGTTGGGATTCCTATACTGGATGTATAACAGGGATATGAACAACACCGTTGATTTCCTGAAAGAAAAATTCGGGAAAAAGCCGGATATCCTCGACAGCAATATCAAGGTATTGCAGGCAGGCTATAATTATGGTGATACAACAGAAACTTTTACTTCAAGGTATACAGTAGAAAAAGCCAAAATGGAACCGGGCACCTACCGTTCCATCATGGGTAACCAGGCATTGGCTTATGGACTGATTGCGGCTTCAGACAGGAGCGGGTTACCCCTTTTCCTCGGCAGTTACCCGATCACACCCGCCTCTGATATTCTTCATGAACTCAGTCGGTACAAAACATTTGGTGTTAAAACATTCCAGGCAGAAGACGAGATCGCTGCCATCGCTACGGCTATAGGAGCCAGTTATGGCGGAGCACTGGGTGTTACAACCACATCTGGTCCGGGTATGGCGCTGAAAGGCGAAGCCATGGGGCTTGCGGTAATGCTTGAAATACCATTGGTAATATGCAACGTGCAGCGTGGTGGACCGAGTACGGGGTTGCCAACCAAAACAGAACAGAGTGACCTGCTGCAGGCATATTACGGAAGGAACGGGGAATGCCCTATGCCGGTAATATCAGCTTCAACACCGAGTGATTGTTTCAGTGCGGCCTATGAAGCCGTAAGGATTGCTGTTCAGCACATGACGCCGGTGATCCTGCTAACTGATGGCTATATCGCTAATGGTGCAGAGCCATGGAAATTCCCACAGTCATCGGAATTGCAACCGATTGAAGTAAAATTCAAAACCGAATTGGGGCATGGCGAAGAAAAATTCCAGCCATACCTGCGTGATGAAAAACTGGTACGTCCATGGGTTGTTCCCGGAACAGCAGGTATGGAACATCGTATCGGGGGGCTGGAGAAACAAAATATAACCGGTAATATAAGTTATGAAGCGGCTAACCACCAGCTCATGGTTAAGATCAGGCAGGAAAAAGTTGATAAGATCGCCTCTTACATACCAGAACAAAAACTTGATAGTGGACCTGATAGCGGCGATGTGCTGGTAATAGGCTGGGGTAGTACTTATGGTTCAATCAAAAGCGCCTGTGCTGAATTGCAGAAGCAGGGCCACAAAGTATCTCATGCTCACCTGCGTTATGTGAGGCCTTTCCCTTCAAACCTGGGCGACATTATCAAAAACTTTAAGCACGTGTTGATACCTGAGATCAATAACGGCCAATTGATCAAGATAATCCGTGATGTTTACTTTGTTGATGCCAAGGGATACAACAAGATCATGGGAGTTCCGATTACAAAAGGTGAGATGCTTGAAGCGATTAAGAAACTACTTTAAGATCAAAATAGTAGACGAAATGAAAAGGGTAGAATCAAATTCTACCCTTTTCATTTTTATAATAAGTTCGAAAGATTACCTGATTCTTTCCCTTCCAAGCGACAGGCTTAATTTCAAATTGAAAGAAAAGTAAGCATCTTTTTGTTTAGGGCTTCCGCGTTTGCCGCCCGGACCTGTAATGTAGGTGATCTGGCGGTCACGCATTTCAAGTGCATTAGCGAGTTTGGTTCCGGTGAAATAATCTGAATACCAGCTTGGGTCTGAATAAACTGTACTTACATCATCCAGGTAATCTGTATTAGTAACCCTGTACATGAATTCTCCCCTGATATTGAACATTCTTGATAATTCGTATTTGATACCCAAACCTACAGGGAAATTAATCTGCTGAAGTTTGTAAGATTTAACATCGGTGTACTTGCTGAATCCTTGCCCTTCAGTGCTCAATGGCTGAAGGTCTACCCAGTTACCATTTTTCAAACGGGCTTGAGGATTGAATGAAAAATAGCCAACACCCGCTAAAAGGTAAGGTGAATACCTGGGAGGATCTGATTCTCTTTCCTGGTAATTGATAAAAATGAACAGCGGATGTATTTCGGTTGTAAGAGAAAATTCAGAAATATTTGACCTGAATTCTGTATTCCTGTTATAACGCATCCTGGCGATATCCTTTACATCAACAGAAGAAAGAACATTATCGCTGGCGGTTATTTTTCCGAAAGCATATTCCAATCTCAACGCCACAGCATTCTTGTATGTAACTGCAAAGAAAGCGCCCCCGGTAAATTGAGTTTTACCTAGGTTGAGGTCTTTTACGAATTTCTTACCGATACCTTTGCGGCCGCCAATATCAGTAAGACAGTTCATGGCTCCCAAAGAACCACCAACTTCAAACATAATCGGGTTATCATAATAATCGTCGTCATAAAAGTAATACTGTGCAGTTGCATTTTTCGAATACGCCAAAAGTGCAACGCATAGGGTCAGCAGGCAGAATGTCCTTTTCATCAAATCAATTAGTTAATTTGTTATTACTATTTATTACGTAATGTCCTGAATCTACAAAATAAACGAATATTTTTTGAATTTAGCCGAACCTGCGGGAGTTATTATAAAATTTACAGGCCGGCCTGAGGCCACATTGCTCACATTTAGGATTGCGAGCCACACAAACATACCTGCCATGTAAAATGAGCCAGTGATGAGCTTTGTGTATATATTCAGCAGGAATATGTTTAATAAGCTGTTTTTCAGCGGCAACAGGTGTTTTGGCCCCGGTTGTAAGGCCGATCCGGGCGCTCACCCTGAAAACATGGGTATCAACTGCCATATTAGGCTGCTCATCGATCACGGAAGTGATTACATTGGCTGTTTTACGCCCAACTCCCGGTAGTGTTATAAGTTCAGCAACAGTCATTGGTACTTTGCCCTCAAAATCAGACTCCAGTTTTTGGGCCATGCCTATCAGGTGCTTTGTTTTATTGTTGGGATATGAAATACTTTTTATCAGCGGAAAAAGTTCTTCAAAATTGGCTTTGCTCATGGAAGCAGGGTCTGGGAATTTTTCAAAAATGGCCGGGGTGGTCATATTTACCCTTTTGTCGGTGCATTGAGCAGAGAGGATCACAGCCACCAGCAACTGGAATGGATTGTCGAATAAGAGCTCGGTTTCTGCATCCGGCGCATGTTCGAGAAAATAATGGATGATAAAACTGTATCTCTCTTTTTTTGTCATAAAAAAACCCCGCTTACAAGGAAACGGGGGTTAAATTACGTTAAATGCCTTTAGTTTAAGCCTGGTGCGATAATTCTTCCACGGTTTTTTCAGCATAACTAAGGATGCTGTCGATGGTTGATTGACGTGGTGAGAATTGCACTGCATCCAGTTGGTTGGACCCGGCAGAGAGAATGTCGTATTGTTCACGCAAACTCCAGTCCGTTTCCAATGCTGCTTTTATAGCGGCCGTTTTTTCAGGAGAAGTTTCTTTGTACAGGTATTGTACCAAATCTTCCAATGTAAAGCTGTGCATAGGCAAATGCTTGTTTGAAATTAAATATTTATCCATATCCGTCTTCATAAACGCCGTTTTCACATGGATATTGTTGTAAGCACGTATTTTTTCCGGGTTTTATGGGGTATTTACGATGAATAGATCTTCATTGTCTTTTTTCATCAGGTATTTTTCCCGGGCATACTTTTCAATGGTTTGGGCATTTGTCTTGAGCAAATTCAATTCTTTACGTGTTTCATCAATCAGTTTATTGAGATGTTGCTCACTTTTTTGAAGTTCTGCTAATTTCTCTCTTCTTCCATGGATAAGTGACCAGTCTTTTACATCAAAAAACAGCATCCACACGATAAAAAAAGCAGAGGCGATGAAATATTTGTTCTTAACGATGGAGAAAATGCCACCAACTACTTTCATAAGATTTGTTTGATGGTACAAGGTACTAAATAAGCGCTAATGATAATTGTGTAAAGGCAATTTTTTGTAAAACCATAGCTTTTGTAAAATACCGGTGAATAAAAAAAGGGAGTAGATCATACTCCCTTTTTATTTTATAACATCGTAATCTGAAATTACCTGATGATAAGTTTCTGAACAGTAGTAGACTGAGGCATCAGCAAACGGATCATGTAAACGCCGGCAGGCAGGTTACTGATATCAAGTGTTGCGGGTGCACCTGTTACATTTACTTTTTTCCAGCCACGAACCATTTGTCCTTCGGCATTAACGAGACTGATATCAGCCATGTCGGAACTGCCTGATACAAATACTTTCAGCTGATCTTTAGCCGGGTTCGGGCTAACAGAAACAACAACACCATCATCTTTTATTTTAGCCTGGCGTATATCTGAAAGTTTTTCCCTGCTATCCAGGTCTGTCTGGCGTAAGCGGTAATAGTAAACAATATTAGGCTGAACAAAATTATCCTTGTAAGTATAATTGCTGGTAAGATCACTGTTGATCCTGCCATCAACCCAACCTATTTTCTGGAAGTCAACACCATTAATACTGCGCTCAATAACAAAGCCTTTGTTGTTGTGTTCTGTTGCAGTACTCCAGTTCAGTAAAATATTCTTTCCGTTAGGCCTTGCTTCAAAGCTGATGAGTTCAACAGGTATTACGATACCAGCGCCTGCATCAAACAAAATAAATTGAGAGAAGCCTCCTGTTGCATTGATGGTAAATGCAGCATAACCTTTGGTTGCCCTCTGGTCATCTACGGTTGGTGTAAACTGAGCTGCATTGCTGCTACCGAGTGTTGTTGCAAGACTCGCAGCATCAGAAACTTTAAGTACCCTGTATTGTGTAAGCGGAATGCCCAATACAGCAAGCTCTGCAGTTGTATAATACAATGTTACCTGGTAGGTAGCGGTTGTATTTGCAGATGCTGGTGTTATCTTAACTACCTTGCTCAGCCTGTTCTTCGTCTGTACGCCGGTTGTTGTGTAAAGACTTAATGATGCGGAAGTGCCGCCCGCCTGCGGAACACTGGCAGTGATACAACCAATATCACCACTTAATGAAGCAATGCTGGCAATGATCCTTGTATCGTTCGGCGAGTTGGCATTTACGCTGTAGAACTGTGCTGTTTGCCCGGTGTATTGCGCAAAAGCAGTGTCTGCATCCGTAGTTGTTGCAATGGTGAGTGCTTTGGCGGTAAAGCTTACGTCTTCAATGGTAAATGGCGGGTTGCTTCCAACGGTGTTATCATTAAACCAATTGAATACGAAATAGAATTTTGTATCATTGAAACCTGAACTGAAATTGAGGCTTGAAGTAGTTAATGTAGTTACACCCTGCAGGAATACATTGAAGTATTGAACATTGGCAGCGGTTACCGTTTGGCCAAAAGGAATATAACCCAGGAATCCTCCATCATATCCAGCTTCTCCATTTGATTTCCATTTAAAGGTCAGGTTTAGGTTTTTCAATCCCGTCACGTCGATCAATGGAGAGAAAAGATATGCATCAGAAAGATTGGCATTATTGTATGTAAGTGGTTTGGTTGTTGTATTGCTTGTTATGTAGGCAGAGTTTCCGGTGGTTCCTGTGCCCCCGTTAGCGCCTACTACCCATTGGTTTGGAGTAGTAACGCCATCGCCGTAAACTTCTGTTGTCCATCCTGCAGGAATGTTTGCAGAAGCATTGAAGTTTTCACTTACCAGTGTTTTCACACTTGTTGTATTGTCGACAGTGAAGTTAACATCATCATCAAGGATAACAAGTGTTACACTTTGTTTATCCGGCCCTGCAACAACACCGGTTCCGGAAATGGTATATCCTAATGTTATTGTTTCATCCGCTTCAACAGCCTGATCATCGATTATGGTAACCGTTATTGTTTTCACAGAATTATCACCGTTTGTATAACTGGCAGATGCAGGAGAAATGGTATAGTCCCTGTTGTTGGTAGCCGTTCCGCTTAATGTGAAGTTAACGGTAGCATTGCCGGTAGCAGCACTGGATACATATACACGGTACTGGAATGTTTTTACGTTCGGGCAAGCACCGGCTGGTCCTGTTTCTGTAATAGCATAAGGAATGGCCGTTGAAAAACCAATAGCATTACCGGCACGTGCTGTACAGGCTTTTGAGCTGATCAAAGCCAGCCTTCTCGGACTATTATCCATGGCTGTCTGGCTTCGTGTAGCCTGGTTGAGTGTAAATGTGTTCATGCAGGCATCATCCGTATAATCCATATAGTTCTGGTACATTTTATTGCCCGCAGGAATACAGTTGTTTGCCTGACTACCAGCAGGACATCCTGCAGTAGCGTCATCTTGCGGGGGTGTATCAGCACAGTAATCATCACCACACACATCATCTCCCCATATATGTCTTAAGCCGAAGAAATGCCCTAATTCATGCGTAAGTGTTTTACCCTGGTTGTATGGAGCGCCAACACCTGGACTTGCAACACTACCCACACTTTCCCAGTTCACTACTACGCCGGCAGTAGCGATTGTTTCTGTTTCATCAAGCCCGGTAAGTCCACTTAACGTAGGGAATGTGGAATAACCCAGCAGCCCACTTGTTGTCATTGAACCCGTCCATATGTTTATGTAACTGTAGGGATCCCATATTGTTCTTGGTTTAATGAGTGTATCAAAATAATCCTGAACCTCAACGTCAGTCATTGGGTCTGTATCAGACCAGCCTTTCACTTCGCTGTTAATCCTGTCGATACCGGGTTCAGCAGCATTGGTAAAAGGGCGGCCTGCTGTGTCTACAACTGCAAGGCAAAACCTCAATTGCATATCTGCTGCTACACCAGGAATGCCCCAGGTTGAACCAGCCAGGTTTGCATAGTCAGTATTTAGTTGGTTGATCTGAGCCTGGAATTTAGAAAATGCCAGGTTCGCAGAAGTGGTACTGGGAGCGCCATCTGCATTTCGGTAAATAACGTGGAATACAACCGGGAGCGTTACCGGACCTGTAAAGCGCTCGCCGTTAGCAACCCTTCTTTCAATGAGTTGTTTCACCTGATTTTCAAAAGCTCTTTCATCATAGCCACGAGCCTTGGCTTTTTGCATCATGTAAGAAAATCCGCACTTTTCCTTTTTGTGGGGAGCAATGGTGCTTACCGGTGCATTATTAGATGGGATTGACTGTTTTGACAATGCTGCCCGAACAGGTTTTTTACCGTCTTTGGTTGGCTCGAGTGTTTGTGCATTCACAGTGGTTGTAAATGACATAACAAACACCACCAAAAGAAAAGCGTACAATTTTCTCATGTGTAATGATTTTGGTGTAAAATTTTAGGGGGGATGAAATTAAGGATAAAATCCCGTTTTTTCAGCCTTACGGGTTATTTTTTCGGCAAAAAATAAGGTCCGTGTCTTTAAGACACGGACCTTATGATAAGGTTGCAAAAACTGTTTATTTTTTTCCGAATTTGATCTTGCCAGATGGATATTCACCAGACCCTGCAAGGACCTCTTCAATACGAATCAACTGGTTGTATTTTGCCATCCTGTCGCTGCGTGAAGCTGAGCCGGTTTTGATCTGCCCGCAATTCAGTGCTACCGCCAGGTCGGCAATTGTACTGTCTTCCGTTTCGCCGCTGCGGTGACTCATAATAGTATTATAACCATTGCTTTGTGCCAGGCTTACAGCGTTGATCGTTTCAGTGAGGGTTCCGATCTGGTTCACTTTTACCAGTAGTGCATTGGCTGTGTTTTTATCGATACCCTGTTGCAGGCGTTTTACGTTGGTAACAAAAAGATCATCACCAACGAGCTGGCATTTGCTACCGATGGCATCGGTAAGCATTTTCCAGCCATTCCAATCGTCTTCGGCCATACCATCTTCAATGGAAACAATAGGATATTTCTTAACCCAGCCTTCCCAATATTTTACCAACTGCTCGCTGGTCATTTTCTTGCCATCACTTTTATGGAAGATATATTTCTTCTCTTTGGCATTCCACAATTCACTGTTGGCGGCGTCCATGGCTATGGCTACCTGGCTGCCGGCTTTGTAACCTGCGGCCTGTATGGCGGTAAGAACTGTTTCAATAGCTTCTTCATTGCTCTGGATGTTTGGAGCAAAACCACCTTCATCACCCACGTTGGTGCTGTATCCTTTTTTCTTCAACACAGATTTTAGGGCGTGGAAGATCTCAACACCCCATTGCAAACCTTCGCTGAATGTTTTGGCTCCTACAGGCATCACCATGAATTCCTGGAAGTCGATTTTATTATCAGCATGAGCGCCACCGTTCAGTATGTTCATCATCGGGATGGGGAGCACTTTGGCATTCGTTCCGCCGATGTAGCGATACAATGGCAGGTTGGCTTCCAGTGCAGCCGCTTTGGCAACGGCCAGGCTCACCGCCAGCATGGCGTTAGCCCCCAGTTTGCCTTTATTTTCGGTACCATCCAATGCGATCATCATGGCATCGATACCAGTTTGATCAGCTACATCCCAACCAAGCAGGTTATCAGCCAGGATGGTATTTACATTTTTAACTGCTTTTAAAACACTCTTTCCCCCGTACAGCTTTTTGTTGTTGTCTCTTAATTCAACAGCTTCGTGAATACCGGTGCTGGCGCCACTCGGCACGGCGGCACGTCCCAGTCTTTCATTTTCTGTTAATACATCAACTTCAATAGTTGGATTGCCGCGGCTATCCAGGATCTGGCGGGCATGAAGGGAGGCAATGTAGCTCATGGTATATTTTTTTGATTAGTTATTTGTTATTCGTTCAACGTTCAACGCTGAATAAGACCGATAAAGTTATCATCACTTTCTGATCTTCTCATGTTAATCCGAACCGGTAGTAAGTGCCTTGAATACTGATTCGAGGTTTTGTGTTTCACTTTTCAACGATACGATATCAAGGTTTTTACTGATGCTCAGTTTCAGCAATTCTTTTTTCAACGCCTCTGCATTTGAACATTGAATATTGTAAGTTGCCGGATTTGTATTGCTCACCGTTTCCACACCGGGTAATTGTTTCAGCGTTTCTGCATCTATATTTCCCTTGAATTCAACCGTTACATATTGTTTGCCTGATGAAGTGCGTTGCAGGTTCTGCAGTTTGTCATCGGCAACGATATTTCCTTTGTTGATGATGATCACACGGTCGCAGATGGCTTCTACCTCCTGCATGATGTGCGAAGAAAAAAGCACGGTTTTGTTTTTTCCAAGTTGCCTGATCACTTCCCTGATCTCGATGATCTGGTTGGGATCAAGCCCTGAAGTCGGCTCATCCAATATCAAAACTTCAGGATCGTGTACGAGAGCGGCGGCCAGGCCTACCCGTTGCTTATAACCTTTACTCAACTGCCCGATCTTTTTATTCGATTCGGGTGTTAAGCCAACCATATTTATCACTTCTTCGATCCGTTTGCCAGCCTCACTAACTCCGTGAATGTTGGAAACGAATGCCAGGTATTCACGTACATACATATCCATGTAAAGCGGGTTGGCTTCCGGTAAATAACCGATCTTCTTTTTGCTGCTGATCGCATCTTCTTTTACCGGAATACCACACACCTGTATATCGCCACTGTCGGATTCAATATACCCGGTGATCATTTTCATGGTGGTAGATTTTCCGGCGCCGTTTGGCCCCAGGAAACCAACGATCTCACCCTTATTTACTGTAAAGGAAACCTGGTTCACGGCTTTTTGAGTGCCGTACATTTTGGAGAGGTTATTTACTGAAATAGACACGAATGTTATGGTTATACGTGCAAAGCTATTCTACTGTAATGAGCTAACAAGAAAAGAGCGATTTCTTTCTTATCAGCCTTGTTTTTTGTTGTCGTTCGGCCTCGGCCCTCTTTGCGGACCCCTGTTTTGCGGAGGTCGTTGCTGCGGCCTGTTCTGGTTTTGTTGTGGTTGCCCACCTTGCCTCTGCTGCCCTTGTTGTGGCCGTTGCTGTTGTTTTTGCTGACCGCCAGCTTGTTGCTGGTTGGGGTTTTGCTGACCTCTTTGCTGCGGCCTGTTCTGGTTTTGCTGCGGCTTTTGTTCTCCCTGCTGCGGATTGCGGCCACGGTTTTGCTGCTGGTTCCCGCCCTGTTGTTTTTGCTCCCTGCTTCTTTCCTTATCTCTTCTTTTGCGGGTGGTTTTTTCCAGGCTGCGCAGGCTTATCTGTCCAACAAGATCTGCATATTCAGGTTCCACTTCTTTTGGCTTGCCGGTAACCACTTCAGCGGTTTCCAGTTCTTCCGGCCTGATGCCTTCCCTGTTCTGCGCTTTTATTTTTTTCACCATGTCGATGGTAAGCGGGTATTGTTTGTTGCTATCCGCCATGCTGTACCACATCAGGTTCCTGAAAATATCTTTTTTAACGAGAAAAGCCCTTCCTTTGGCCACTTCCAGCGTATCTGCATCCGTAGGAAAGAACTGCAATGCATCCATGTAAGTGTCGAGCTCATAATTCAAACAGCATTTGAGCCTGCCGCACTGGCCACTCAGTTTTGTCTGGTTGATGCTCAAATTCTGGTAACGGGCTGCGTTTGTATTTACGCTTTTAAAATCAGTTAGCCAGGAACTGCAGCAGAGTTCTCTTCCGCAAGAACCGATGCCGCCCACTTTCCCTGCTTCCTGGCGGGCGCCGATCTGCCTCATCTCTACTTTAACCTTGAATTCGGAAGCATATATTTTAATGAGTTCACGAAAGTCAACGCGGTCGTCGGCTATATAAAAGAAAGTAGCCTTGCGGTTATCGGCCTGCACTTCCACCTCGGCCATTTTCATATCGAGTTTGAGCTGGCGGGCAATGGCACGGCTGCGTATGAGGAGCTGGGCTTCACGTGATTTTGTTTCGAGCATCTTAGAGATGTCGGCTTCTGTTGCCCGGCGAAGGATCTTTTTTATGTCGGGACTTTTTTCGTCGATTTTATGTTTTTTGAGTTGCAGCCTTACGAGTTCGCCGGTAAGATTTACCATGCCCACATCGAAACCGCTTACACCTTCAACGGCAACCATTTCGCCTTTCTCAAAATATTGAAGGGTAGTATTCCTGTAATAATCTTTACGGCTGCCATTGTTGAAGCTCACTTCCACGATGCGGCAACCGCTTTCGGGGTCGCTGAAAGGTAAATTGGCCAGCCAGTCGTAAACATTCATCCGGTTGCATCCTCCGCTGGCACAGTTGCCGTGGCTGTTACAGCCCGACGGAGCGCCATTCTTACCGGTACCACAAGCACCACATCCCATTAGTATCTAAGGTTTAATAAGTAAAATGTATATATGGGAGACCGGCAGCTGTACCCTGATCAGGCTTCATTGGCGTCGCACACTTGTGCAGTATAACCTTGCGCAGCTTTTCCGCCGGTTATGGCTGAAAAGGTACAAGTGAGTGACACAACGATGTTGAGTATTGTAGAGAAAGCTTGTTCAATAATTGTCTTTTCTCAAAGCCTTACATGCACATTACCGATTCCTCATTCCATCAAAATTACTGATTTGTTGCTAATAATGTGATATAACTTAATGGTAAGTGCGTGAAAGAGGATTTTGGCGTTGGCATTGCGCTCAATATAATAAGAAGCATTATCAAGCTCTTTTACGATGGCTTCCTGCTGGCTGATATTGCAGAGTTTGTTGAATTTCAGGGCAAATTCAACATCGGGGCGGTTTTGATCTTCTGCTTTGGCTGGAATGATGCGGAGCCTGTTGGCTATTTCCAGTATGTGTACGAAGTAGCGCAGGAACTGCTTTTGCTTTTCCCGGCCTATTTTGCTGATCTCGTCGATCCACTTTACCTGGGCGGCCGGCCCGGTACGAACGATGCTGTTCAGCCAGTCTCTCAGGAAAATCTCCCAGTCGTCTTCGGCATGTTGCAGCTGCTGGAGGGCTTCGTGGTAATTGCCCGAACTGATGGCCGCCACCTGCTGTGCTTTTTGAACGGAAACGCCCTGCCTGAGTTCAAGGGCAGATTCTACATCCTGGTTGGAAAGCGGCGGCACTTTTACCAATTGTGTTCTTGATAAAATGGTTGGCAACACCAGTTCATCGTTTTCGGCTACCAGTATGAATAAGGTTTGGGGAGGAGGTTCTTCAATCAGCTTGAGTAATTTGTTTCCTTCTTTGCCCAGCGCTTCGGGCATCCACATGATGAGGATCTTGTACTCACTTTCAAAACTTTTGAGGTTCATTTTTCGGATAATGTCTGAACACTCGCTGGCCGTGATGTTGCCCTGTTTGTTTTCGGCGCCGATGAACTGGAGCCAATCGTAAGCATTTCCGTAAGGGTTGCTGTGGATGAACTCACGCCATTCTTTTATATAATCTGTGCTGATAGGTTTATCACCACTTTTTTTAGGGATTACAGGATAAGAGAAATGGATATCCGGGTGAACCATGTCTTTCAGTTTGCTCCAGCCGGGTTGTTGTTGCATCCAGTCATCTATTTCTGCAACGGTAGTTGGAAGAGGAGTTGGTTCTGCAACGGGTTCGTCGCCGAATAGCCCGGGGCTGCTGCTTTTAACTGCTGTATTGTTTTTAGGCAGACTCAGATAATTGGCGAAAGCGATGGCAAGGGGCAGGGCGCCGGAACCTTCTTTTCCGAGGAACAACAGGGCATGACTCAGCCTGTTGTGCTGTATCATGTTTACCAACTGTTCTTTGAGATCTTTTTGCCCGATTACCTCGTTGAATAACATGGGGCAAAGATAAAGCGGTAAGTGATTAGCAGGAGTAGATAAATTTACTCAATGCATGAAACCCTGTTTTATTAAATAAATCAGAGTTTTGAAACGATCTCTTCGCTCATGGGCTTTACATTGCTTGAAAAATGTTCCATGAGTTTACCGTTTTCATCCAGTAAAAACTTATTAAAATTCCAGGAGATGGTTGCATCCATCACACCATTCTCTTCTTTGTGGGTAAGCCAGTGGTAAATAGGCGCCATGTTTTTTCCTTTAACTGATATTTTGGCTGCCATCGGGAAGGTTACGCCATAGTTCTTTTCACAGAACTCTTTGATCTCTGCATTTGAACCCGGTTCCTGCCAGGCAAAGTTGTTGGCAGGGAAGCCAACAATCACGAGTTTGTCTTTGTACTTTTCATACAATGCTTCCAGGTCTTTGTACTGAGGAGTATAACCGCATTTGGAGGCAGTGTTCACCACCAGAATCTTTTTTCCTTTGAATGAGACAAAATCAATGGTTCCGCCATCCAATGCTGCAACCTTGAATTGATGGATAGAGGAAGCTTCAAAGGCAGCTTGTTGGGAAGCTGCTGCTTCGATCCTGTTATCGGGAACAGGGCTGCATTGAAAACTCAGGGCAGCAACTACTAATGACAGACTGATTAACTTAACCATGATCGTGTTTTTTTATAAATACATTTACTGGAACAAAAAGTTCAAATAACATGCCGGGAGTTTGTTAAAGCTTATTGTTTTTCGTACGCACCGAGGTCGGGGACACCAACGCTCCGGTTATTATCATCCAGGTCTTTCGGAAAAGCGATCGCAGCGCCTTGGTCAACACCCGGGGCCGGGTTAAGACTTGTTCTGAAATCATAAAAATTATGCGTGATATCAATACTGTCGAAAACCGGATCCTGGTTCCTGATCACAGAAGTTAAGATGCTGTTGGCCGGGTCATCGGCTGCCTTGTAAAGGCAATGGTCAAAAGTTACATTGAATGTATTGCTGCCCTGTTTGTCGGTAACAACTTCATTGTCGGTAATGCCATTATCAGCCCAGAAAATGCAGTTGCGGAAAATAGCATTCATGTCTGCCGTAATGGTAGTGCCGTTCTGGTCACCAGCATTGGAAGCAAATAATACCGGCAGCTTATGCAATAAATAAATATTTGAATAAGCGGCAACGGTGCAATTGGTAAATGTATAATCTCCTCCCAGTGTAATGAAGATATTCCTGCCGCAATTGCTGATGAGGGTATTGTCGGCAGCGATGCTGCTGTTTACGGTAAGAATACCTGCATCATAAGCATTATCTATGATGCATTGGTGCATGCTGAGTTTTGGATTGCTGTTCGAGGCAGGGTTTTGTACCACGATGGCCTGGTAAGCATTTTTAATATTGGTAAAACTAAGTTCGTTGTTCTTCGATGTATTTCTGAAATAGATACCGGGCCATGAAGCCGGGAAATATTTATAAGGATCATCCAGCCTGTCGCCGGTGAATTGCACTTCATTATTTTTTACACCCTGGCTCATCAGTGTTCCATCAACAATAAAAGGAGCGTTGGCGTGTGAATATATCCTGCAGCCTTCATTGATGGTGAGTGTGATATTGGTATCAACCTGCAGACTTCCGAGGATCACATAAGGAAGGTCATTGCTCCAGGTAGTGTTTGTTGATATTATTTCATCACGCAGAAAATGGGCATTTTGCCCGTATGCCTGCAATTGAACAAACCGGTTATTACCATTATAACTAACGAGCACACTGTCGCTGATGACAAAAGGCAGGTTGGCTGCCGTTGGGTTCACGGTTACCGTTACAAATACATAGATGCTGTCGTTCGCCGCTACTTCAATATTATCAACTTCACCCGAAGGGATTCCGTTCACATTTATTTTATAGGGGGAGCTATTGCCTCCCATAAGTTTTACCCTGGAAAGCCGGAGTTTCTGATCGTTGTCGTTGAATATTTTGAATGATTGGGTGATGGATCCAACATTAGTGAATACGGTGTCGAATTTAATACTGTCGGCACTGAAATACAGCCTTGCATCGGGGCTATTGATAAATGATTCCTTTTTACAAGAGAAAAAAAGAAAACTAAGCAGTATTACAACAGGTATGAACAGATTTTTTTTCATTGAAACAAATCTACAATAAGGTGTTGTGCCAGTAAAAAGATTTTTGAGGAGTAGAAATCAGTATCAACAGGCAAGGCATTTTATTTACTGGCGTAAGCAAGGGCGGCAAGGCTGAGGGTTGTGCCGGGTATATTAAGAATGAGTTGGCCACAGGCTTCCAGGGTGGCGCCCGTGGTGATCACATCATCAACCAGCAGGATGTTTTTGCACACCAGTTTTTCGGGGTTCAGGATGTTAAAGCTTCCATCAACATTCTGCCATCTTTCTGTTCTGTGTTTTTTTGTCTGCGTTTCTGTAGCATAACTCCTTACCACATTTTTTGTCATCACCGGAATCTTTGTCGCCTCCATGATACCGTTACAGATGATCTCGGCCTGGTTATAGCCTCTTTTAAACTCCTTATCAGCATACATGGGTAATGGAATGATGTAATCAATATTGCTAAATCGCCCTGACTGAAGCATGGCGTTCCCGATCATCTCACCCAGGTAATGCCCGATCGTTCTGTTGTTCTTATATTTCAGTTGATGAATAAGGTGCTGGATGAGCTGGCCTTTGGAAAAATAGAATTCACTGAAGGCAGCCCGAAGCGGCAGCCGCCCCACGAAAACCCGTTCTACAATATTATCTGGAATGGCAGCAAAGCCTGTGTGGGGAAGATCGTGTATACAGGAAAGGCATAGCTGTGCATCTTTTTCCAGCAGATCACTACCACAGCCGGTGCATACATGCGGATAGAATAGCTGGAAAGCATCTGCGAAGATGTTTCTGAGCGTTAACATGGGTATGTCGGATTTATCTAAAAAAGGTATTTATATACTTCTTCCACTTTGCCGAGGGCGATCACTTCAATGCCGGTTTTTTGTTTGGCCAGTGATTTTGTATTGTACCGGCTCACGATGATCTTTTCAAAACCGAGTTTGTCGGCTTCTGCAATGCGCTGTTCGATCCTGTTCACGGCCCTGATCTCCCCACTCAAACCAACTTCACCGGCAAAACAGATATGCTGGGGCAGGGGAATATCTTCGTAACTGCTGAGCAGGGCACAAACAATAGCAAGATCAATCGAGGGATCTTCCGTCTTGATACCACCTGCAATGTTTATAAAAACATCCTTCACTCCAAAATGGAAACCACCTCTTTTTTCGAGCACTGCCAACAGCAATTGTAATCTTCTCAGATCAAAACCGCTCACTGTTCTTTGCGGTGTTCCATAAACACTTTGCGTTACGAGCGCCTGTGTTTCTATCAATAAGGGGCGAATGCCTTCAATGGTTGCCGCAATGGCGATACCGCTGAGCTGATCTTCTTTCTGTGTAATAAGAATTTCACTGGGGTTGGTAACAGGGCGCATGCCTTCACCGGTCATTTCGTAAATGCCTAATTCGGAAGTAGAGCCAAACCTGTTCTTTAATGTACGTAGTATCCGGTAAGCGTAATGGCGATCACCTTCAAATTGCAATACGGTATCAACCATGTGCTCTAGGATCTTTGGCCCTGCAATATTGCCGTCTTTGGTGATGTGGCCGATCAGGAAAACCGGTGTATTCGTTTCTTTGGCAAAGCGCTGCAGTTCTGCGGCTGATTCCCTGATCTGGCTGATGCTGCCGGGCGACGATTCAACAAAGGGAGATTGTAATGTCTGGATCGAATCAACAATCACAAGTTCAGGCTTTAATTTTTTTATCTCTTTAAAAATCGTTTGTGTATTGGTTTCGGTAAGCAGGTAAAAGTTTTCATTGGAAGCGCCGATCCTGTCGGCTCTCATTTTGATCTGTTGTTCACTTTCTTCCCCGCTTATATACAATGTTGTGATGCCTGTGAGCTGTAACCCGTTTTGCAGGAACAGGGTTGATTTACCAATGCCCGGTTCTCCTGCTACAAGTACAATACTGCCAGGAACAATTCCGCCACCAAGCGCCCTGTTCAGTTCCGGATCTTTTGTAACGATCCTTTTTGTTTCAGCGCTGCTTACTTCATTCAGAGAGATGGTTTTTAATCCTGGTGAGTTACCGTATTCCTTCCAATCGTCCTTGGGTAGTTTATCGTTTCCCTTCACGATCACTTCTTCAACAAACGTATTCCATTGTTCACAAGAAGGACATTTGCCTAACCATTTGGCACTTTCATATCCGCAGTTCTGGCAAAAAAATGCCGACCTCGTTTTGCTCATGAGGTAAAAGTAAATTCAAATGCCAGAACAAAAAAGTGAAGTTTATTTATACAATAACTGCCGGATACAATTAATGCATTACTGGATTTTGATGAGCGTATGAATAGAAAACGTTGTTCTTTTTTATTTGCTATTACGATTTCTCTTTCAGAAAAGGAAAAATGAAATTCAAAAAAACGAGATAGATGAAGTTGATTCTGCCAGGTGATAAAATAGTAAAAGGGTCAACATTTCTGCCGACCCTTTGTACTTACTAACCCATTAAATTCTGTTGCTAAATTACAAATTGGGGCCACATAAAAAAATAAATTTTTGCCGATGTGAATAAGTTTATGCACCTGTCCCTTACCGGTAGAAGGGGCTGGTTTACTTATTTAAGTAATTGAAAAACAAATAATTACAAGCGTGTTGCGCCTCCGTATTCCCGCCCGGATCAGCAAGGCATGAAAAAATAAGTCAAAAATAATTTGGTTTATAAAATAAACTACTTTACGTTTGTGCCAAACTTATAGAGGATGAAAAGACTGTTTTTAGGTTTACTTTTTTCGACCGCGTTTGCATCAGTTGCGCAGGTTAATATCTCCGGTAAAATGACTGATAATAAGAATAAGCCATTACGAGGAGCCAGCATCACCATTCGAAATTCTTACGATGGAACAACAACTGATTCCCTGGGGAACTTCTCTTTTACCACATCGGAAAAGGGAGCCCAGGTACTGGAAGCTACTTTATCAGGCTATTCTACATATGAGAAAAATATTACAATTGCAGGGGCACCTATCATATTAAATATTTCTGTAAAGGAATTGATAACGGAATTGAAGGCGGTGGTGATAACTGCCGGCGCCTTTGAAGCCAGTGACCAGAAAAAGACTACGGTACTTTCTTCATTGGACATTGTAACAACAGCGGGCGCCAATGGGGATGTGGTTGGGGCTTTGAAAACACTGCCCGGTACACAGCAGGTGGGAGAAAGCGAAGGCTTGTTTGTAAGGGGGGGTACTGCCACAGAAAGTAAAATATTCATGGATGGGAACCTGGTGAATAATTTCTTTTACAGTAGTGTACCCGGTTTCGCTACCAGGGGAAGGTTCAATCCCTTTTTATTCAAAGGAACTGTTTTCAGCAGTGGCGGATACTCAGCACTATACGGCCAGGCGCTTTCATCGGCGCTCATCCTTGAATCAAAGGACCTGCCAGATCGGACGGAAGCCGACCTCTCCCTGTCTGTTATCGGCCTCGGTGGCGGCATTCAGAAACTAACCAGGAACAAAAAAGCATCATGGGGCATATCATATAATTATACCAATCTTGCCCTTGCCTTTGCATTTATCAAACAAAAACAGGATTACTTCCATACACCCGTTTACCACCAGGGTGATGCAAACTTCAGGATCAAAACAAAATCAGGCGGCTTTATTAAATATTATGGATATGTAAGCTGGAATAAACTTGGATTCCGCACCGACGACGTGGATTCCATAGGGTTGAAAGACGCATTCAAAATTGAAAACCTCAACACCTACCAGAACCTGAACTGGAAAGACAAACTGGGTAAGGGTTGGAAAATCAACGGAGGCCTGAGTTATAGTACCAATAAAGATGATATTACAAGTGAACTGCAGGATGGAAACCATGTGAAACAGGTTATCTCTAACCCGAGAGAGTATGCCCTTAAGAATTTCAATGTTAAGAACAGGGCCCAATATGCCCAGTTGAAACTGGTTCTTGAAAAAAAGATAAAAGGCATCAACGTAGTTCGCTTTGGTGGCGAATATTTCTACAGCGAAGAGAACACCGACTATACCATTTTCAACGGTACCGTATTTAAGCAGCGCATTAATGATAACCTGGTTGCAGGTTTTGCAGAAACAGATGTTTACATCACCAACAACCTGGCGGCAAAGATCGGGGGCAGGCTGGAGCATTCTGCTATCATCAATAAATGGAATGTGGTTCCGCGAGTTTCTGTTGCCTATAAATTCAAAGACAATAGCCAGGCTTCTTTTGCGTATGGTATGTTTTACCAGAACCCTGAGCGAAAATACCTTCCTGCTATTACGGGTTCAAACCTTGATTATGCCCGGGCAACGCATTACATATTACAATACCAAAGAACACCAAAAGACCGTGTATTCAGGGCTGAAGTTTTTTATAAAAAATATGATAACCTTTTTAAAACAGCCTATGATCCAAATACAAGTCGTGAAGTTGTTGCCAATAACAATGGCTATGGCCATGCCCAGGGTTTTGAAATATTCTGGCGTGATAAGAAGTCGGTTAAAAATCTCGACTACTGGATCTCATACTCATACCTGGATACCAAAAGGGATTTCCTGAATTATCCCGGCTCCATTCAACCAAACTTTGCCACAGCACATACGGCGTCACTGGTGCTTAAAAAATTTGTGCTGCCATGGAAAACAGGTTTTAACGCCAGCTACAATTTTGCCAGCGGAAGGCCTTATTTTAACCTGAAGTACAACAGCAGTACCGGGAAGTACTACATAGCTGATGAAGGAAAAACGATCAATTACAACAGTCTTGGTTTCAGCCTTAACTATATTCCATCATTGGGTAAGAAGAACCCCAAAGCATTTACAGTATGGGTACTTTCCATCTCCAATGTACTGGGGCAGAAACAGGTTTTCGGGTATAACTATTCATCAGTTAACGACAGGAAAGTGGAGATCACACCGGCCTATAAAACATTTGTATTTGTTGGCTGCTTCATGAGTTTCGGCATCGATCGTACCCAGGATGCTATTAACAACAATCTCTAAACATTCATCAAATTTAATAGCCATGTCATCTTATCAATCAGTTCCTGAGGGGAAAGATCCTGAACTCTGGGAACTTGCACACAAAAGGGCAGGATTTAAAAGGCACCTGGTCACTTATATAATCATGAATGCTTTCTTCTGGGCATTATGGTTCTTCAGCGGCGAAGGACTGGAAGAAGGAGAATTTTTCCCCTGGCCGGTATGGCCCATGTTAGGCTGGGGTATCGGAATAGCTTTTCATTTTATGGGAGCTTATGTAATGCCCCAAACCTATTCTGTAGAAAATGAATATAAAAAACTAAAAGAAAAACAGTAACACACTAAATACATCAACATGAAAAAGATCATTGTATCAGTTTTATTCCTGGCTCTCTCGATCGGCAGCTTTGCCCAGAGCGAAAAATATGTAAATGCCATGAAAGCAGGCATAGCTGCTATTGATAGCAGTTTTAAAAACCCCCAAAGTATGCTTGAGCTTGCGAATAAGTTCGAACGCATAGCCACTGCCGAAAAAAATCAATGGCTGGCTTATTACTATGCTGCCTTTTGCCAGGTGAATTACACCTACATGGAGGAGGATAAGTCGAAAGTGGATGCAATTGCAGACAAAGCCACTACACTGCTTGATAAGGCAGATTCGCTCATGCCGAAAAATTCGGAGATCAGTTGTGTTCGCAGCATGATCGCCAATGCACACATGCTGGTGAACCCGATGCAGCGTTACATGCAATATGGTGCAGAAAGCGCCAGCCAGCTTGAAAAAGCAATGATCGAAGATCCAACAAATCCACGCCCTTACTTTCTGAAAGGGCAAGGCCTGAAGTATACTCCTGAACAATTCGGTGGCGGTTGCAAAACTGCAACTCCCATACTTGAAACAGCTTTGGAAAAATACGGAATCTTCAAACCGGCGTCCGATATTTCACCAAACTGGGGGATGAAAAGGGTACAGGCCCTGTTGGAAGAATGCAAATAACTGAACCGGGTTTTGCAGGTTGAGGTTCAGTCAAACCTCAACCTGCGGCCCCTAAAAATACCAAAAGATGGAGCAGCCATTTAACGAACAATCGAGCCTGCAACTGATCGAATCTATGATCAATAAGGCCAAAAACAGTTTCAGCGAATCGGGAACATTGTACCTGCTTTGGGGCGTCGTGATTTTTATCTGTAGCCTTACGCAATTTTTTGCCGACAGGTTCAACTATGAAAATGCAAATTATATCTGGCTCCTCACTTGGATCGTTGCCATCTACCAGGTTTTTTATCTTTCCCGGCGCTCAAAAAAAGAAAAAGCCAAAACCTACGCCGCAGAGATGATCAAGTATGTATGGATCTGTTTTGCCTGCTGCCTGTTTTTATGCATATATGTTCTTATCTATAAAAAAGCTTACGACAGCATTATGCCGGTAATATTGGTGATGTATGGCATGCCAACCTTTCTTACAGGCACGATCATTAAATTCAGGTCGCTTATAGTCGGCGGCATTTCCTGCTGGACGCTTTCAATCGTAAGCATATTGCTTCCAAACCAGTATCAAACACTTTGCGTTTGTGCAGCGGTGGTGATCGCTTGGATCATTCCCGGCTACCTTTTCCATTTAAAATATAAAACCGAACAGGCCTCATGAGAAAAGAAGAACCACTATCAGGCGAACAAAGCATGCAGATCATCCACCAGATGATCAGCCAGGCTAAAAACAATTATTCTGAGAACGGCGTTAGCTGGCTTCTTTGGGGAATCCTGCTGTTCCTGGCTTCCATGTCTACCTACATTTTTATTGATATAAAAGCTTCGGATATTTTCATGGGCTGGAATATTTTCGGGGTAGCTTCTATCATACTCCTGCTGTACCGTGTTTTCAGCAAGCCGTTAAAAAAGCAGGTTAAGACCTATGTGGATGACCTCATGAAAATGGTCGACCTCGGCTTCATCGCCTGCATGGGTATCGTTATACTGGCCATTAATATTAATGCGGTTAGCCCAAGGGCCGGTTTCTGTTTCCTGCTGATGCTTTTTGCATTCCTGATGATCATAAAAGGCGGCGCCATCCGTTCCCGTTCATTGCAGGTTGGAGCTGTGGTTAACTGGCTTGGTGCACTTGGTATTTTACTGGTGCCTGAATTCAAACATGTAATGCTGATCGTTGCTGCTGCAGTGCTCACTGGATATATTATACCTGGAATACTGTTGATGAGAAAATACAAAACGACGAATAAATGATAAACAGCGCTCATGGAGTTTAAAGAACTGGACCCGATATTACACTCGCAATTGCGGTTAGCTGTGATCAGCCTGCTCATCGGGCTGAAGGAGGCTGAGTTTACTTTTATCAAAGAGAAAACCAATGCCACGGCAGGTAACCTCAGCGTGCAGATCAATAAACTGAAAGACGCAGATTACATAGAAGTTACCAAGCAGTTCAAAGACAATTATCCACAGACTATGTGCCGCATCACCCCGAAAGGAATTGATGCTTTTGAAAAATATGTACAGGCATTGCAGTCTTACATGAACATCACGAAATAATCTTTAAACATTTCACATCTTTCTTACTTATTCCGTTCTACCTTTACCGATATTCAGTGAACATGAGTGTGATCGTTTCGGTAAAAAATCTCTCCAAGCAGTTTAATGAAATCAGGGCGGTAGATGATCTTTCCTTTTCCATCCATGAAGGTGATATCTATGGTTTTCTCGGGCAGAACGGTGCCGGGAAATCAACCACCATACGCATGTTGCTTACACTTATCAAACCTACTTCCGGCGAAATAAATATTTTCGGAAAGGAACTGCAGTCGAACCGCAACGAAATACTCGGTAAAACCGGGGCCATCATTGAGCGGCCGGATATGTACAAATACCTTTCTGCCTTCGACAATCTTGCCATCTTCGCAAAGATGAGCGGCGTGCCGGTAAAACGCTCCTTTATTATGGAAAGGCTTGACATGGTAGGGCTGGCCGAAAGACATAACAGCAAAGTAAGAACCTTCAGCCAGGGAATGAAGCAAAGGCTTGGCATTGCCATAGCGCTGGTACATGATCCCAGGCTGATCATTCTCGATGAACCTACCAATGGGCTTGATCCGCAGGGTATTGCCGATATGCGTAACCTGATCCTCGGCCTCAGTCGCGATATGGGTAAAACAGTACTGGTATCATCACACCTGCTGAGCGAAATAGAAGTAATTGCCAACAGGATGATCATCATCAATAAGGGGAAAAAAATTACAGAAGGTTCTGTAGCTGAACTGCTGAATCCTTCCAATACGGTGGTTCACCTTGAATCAACCGATAACAACAACGCCTGGGCGGTTCTTCAGCAAACAAAATGGTCGGCTGATGCAGTGCATAACGGGGCCTATATCCAGGTAACCATGCATAAAACAGAATTGCCGCAAATGGTATCGGCATTGTCAACTGCTGGTGTTGGGATTATTTCCGTGAAGCCGCGTCATTCGCTGGAAGATTATTTTTTATCACTCACCAATTCCGGGGCTCATGCTTAGATTACTGCAGATAGAATTATACAAAATATCGAAGCGGCCAAGAACCTATATCGCTTTTGCAGCCATCTCTGCTATTGTGTTCATATTCCAGTTTGCCTTTAAGGCTGATGGAGAAAGTTATATGAACCTGATGCTTCAGAATGTGCAGGATAGTTTTTCGCTCGACAAAACAAAAGCCATCAATGGTTATTTCATGTGTTATATCATATTGAATACATTGTTGGTGCAGGTGCCGATACTTGTTGCACTGATAGCAGGAGATGCCATTTCCGGTGAAGCCAATATGGGAACACTAAGGTTGATACTAACGAAACCCGTAAGCCGTACAGAGTTGATACTGGTGAAATTCCTGGCCTCTTTCATTTTTACAGTGATGCTGCTGGTATGGATGGCCATCATGGCGCTGTTTGTAAGTATGTTCATTTTTGGCGTGGATGATATGCTCATTTTCCGGGTGAAAGGAGAAGAGTCGCAGATATTGCAGATAACAAAAGACGATGTGATGTGGCGGTATTTTGCAGCATTCGGGTATGCAGCAGTGGCGCTTACTGTTATAGCGGCCCTGGCCATGCTGCTGTCTATCTTCGCAGAAAATTCAATAGGCCCCATCATTGCCACCGTATGTATCGTAATTGTATGTACGGTTGTTTCCAATATTAATGTACCGATCGTTGAGAGAAATGTGAAGCCCTGGCTCTTTACCTCTTACCTCGTTGGCTGGAAGGGATTCTTTTATATCGGCACTACGGAAGACGGCGAACCAATAAAGGGCAGTCTTGAAAACTGGCCCGCCATCCGCAACAGCCTGTACATACTTATCGGGCATATCATTTTACTGCTGGGTATATCGGTTTTTTTATTCAGGAAAAAAGATATTTTATCATAAATGAACAAGCTATGAAGTGGAAAATGATTGTATGCTTTTTGTTGTCATTAGCGGGTGTGCGGGTAGTTGCACAGGATATCAACCAACTGGTGGCAGCTGCAAGAGCCAGAGTGGAGAAGGTAAATGATTACGAAGCATCGGGAAGAATGAAAACCAACGTTGCTTTTTTAAAAGTGCCTGTTGCCAACATCAAAGTTTACTTTAAAAAACCAAACAGGCTGAAACTGAAAAGTGAGAAAGGTGTTTCTTTTGTTCCGAAAGGAGCCGTAAGCCTTAACATGAGTAATCTTTTCAGTGATAATAATTATACCGTGATTGATGCCGGAACAGATAAACTGGGTGGCAGTACTGTAAGGGTTGCGAAATTATTGCCGGTAGATGATAACAGTGATGTGGTGCTGTCTACTGTTTACATTGATCCTGTTACATCGCTCATCCGTAAAGCAAGAACAACTACCAAAGAGAACGGAACATTTGAACTGGAGATGACCTATGGAAAATTTGCCGATATGGGCCTTCCGGATAAAGTGATCTTTTCATTCAATACAAAAGACTACAAACTTCCCAAAGGTGTAACATTTGATTTTGATGATGGAACTTCAACAGCGCCTAAACCGCAGGATGTAAAGAACAGGAAAGGAAGGGCGGAAATAACCTTCAGTAATTATATCATCAATAAGGGTGTACCTGATGCTGTGTTTAAATAATGATTCAGCATTGATGACCCGTTAAAAAAACTTTGACAGGATCTATTCTTCGATCTTCTCATCAACCGCATTGGCCACCACAGCAGAACTCATGCGTTTGATAGGATTCCTGTATTGGTCTGCGTGTTCAGACCTGTTGTGGAATATATCAATGCATTTATACAGGGCTTCCCTGAAAGAAGATTCATCAGCAATACCTTTTCCGGCAATATCAAAAGCAACACCATGGTCAGGTGATGTACGAACGGCCGTAATACCCGCAGTATAATTTACGCCTTCACCTTTTGCTAGTGATTTGAAAGGGATCAATCCCTGGTCGTGGTACATGGCCAGAACGGCATCAAATTTTTCATGTTGCCCCCTTGCAAAAAATGCATCGGCAGGGTATGGGCCGAAACAGAAAACATCAGCTTTTTGTTTGGCTTCTTTAACAGCGGGTTTAATGATCTCTTCTTCTTCTTTGCCAATTAAGCCTTCATCGCCGGCATGAGGGTTCAATCCCAGTACGGCTATCCTTGGTTTGTTGATCAGGAAATCTTTTTTGAGAGACTGGCTCATCACCACCAGCTTGCTGATGATCTTTTCTTTTGTGATGTGGGGAGCAATATCCTTCACCGCAACATGTTCAGTGAGCAGGGCAACCCTCATGTTGGAGGCGATCATGAACATGGCCACATCGTTTGCACCAAATGCTGCTTTGAGATAGGGAGTATGGCCGGTGAAATTAAAACTGGGAGATTG
>JAFDXA010000454.1 GCA_018268185.1 Bacteroidota bacterium | reverse complement strand
TTCAAAAATTGTGAAGTTCGCTTCGTTAAATATTGATAATTTTTTTTGCAAGGATGTGCTGGTTCCCTGGCTGCTGAAGCATTCAGGCAGGGAATCCAGTCCTGGGCACGACCAAAAAAGACTCAACAAATAGTTGGGTCTTTTTTATTTTGTTGAATTCAGAAATTGTAGTGTTTGCTTCGATAAATATTGATAATTTTTTGCAAGGATGTGCTGGTTCCCTGCCTGCTGAAGCATTCAGGCAGGGAATCCAGTCCTGGGCACGACCAAAAAAGACTCAACAAAACGTTGGGTCTTTTTTATTTTGGATGAATTCAAAAATTGTGAAGTTTACATTCCCAGCAACGTCTCCTGGAAGGGACGTTGCGTATTTATACCGAAGTACACATTGCGATTGAATAGCGAATGACAAACTTTAATAAATGCCCATCTGGAATTCGATCCTCTCCAGTACGAGGCATTGTGCCAGCGTTACTTATCTTCAGTAATTCTTTTTTGCAATTAGACACGCAATGTCCCTTGCAGGAGACGTTGCTTAGAATAAAGGATGTGCTGGTTCCCTGCCTGCTGAAGCAGTAAAAAAGTAATCTTCAGCATGGTGATAATAAAAAATGGCAACCCTATTCTGGATTGCCATTTTTGTTTCCGGACTGTGGTATATCAATCCATCATTCCCTGATGATTTTATAAACAAAGCCAGCCACCGCAGCACCGGCGATGGGGGCAACAATGAATAACCAGAGTTGCGATAAGGCCCAGTCTCCCACAAAGATCGCCTGGCTGATGCTCCTTGCAGGATTAACAGAAGTATTGGTTACAGGAATACTGATGAGATGAATAAGCGTGAGGGCCAAGCCAATGGCCAGCCCGGCAAAACCTTTAGGGGCTTTGTCGTCGGTAGCGCCGAGGATAATGATAAGGAACATGAAGGTTAACACGAATTCCGTGGTTAAAGCGGCTGCCAGGCTATAATGACCGGGAGAATGTTCTCCATATCCATTGGCAGCAAAAGAACCTATGGTGCTTCCGTTTCCTGTTACGATGATGTAGAGCACCCCTGCTGCGGCGATTGCCCCGGCAACCTGTGAAATGATATAGGGCAGAACAGTACCGGTATTAACCCTTCCGCCGACCCACAAACCAATGGTAACAGCCGGGTTCAGGTGGGCGCCTGAAATATGCCCTAATGAATAGGCGATGGTGAGCACCGTTAAACCGAAGGCAAATGAAACGCCCAGCAGGCCGATTCCAACACCTGGAAAACCCGCTGCCAACAGGGCACTGCCGCAGCCTCCGAAAACCAGCCAGAAAGTGCCGAGAAATTCTGCAATGTTCTTTTTCATGATGTAAAGTTTTTATTCCTACTCATTTGGCTTTTCGGTTACGCCCCGTTTAATAAATGGTTTCTGGACTCCATATTGATTCCTGGAAAGTGTTTGTATCGATTAACGGATTCTTTTATGGTTTCCCGGAAGGAGAAGAAATAAAAGCAGGTCGGGGACAGGCAATGACATCCGCATAACTGCAAATGCGGACTAAAGATGCATATTTTTTTTCAAACAAAAATATTTACAGGGCAAAAGGCGGCAGAAAGGTAAATGCTGATACTTATGATCATTAATTTATTTCCCTGATCTTTTCCAGTTGTTCATCGCACCTGTAAAAAAATCATTTACATCAGCTTTATCTCCATCTGCAAAAACCTTGAATTGAGAACTGTCTTTCCTGGTAATAAGCATGTAAGGGCAGTAAGTAGCGCCGGCATAGAAAACGGTATCGATGGATATAATGTCGGAATACCAGGCAAAATTTACAGCAGTTCTTGCTTTATCATTTTTGTCGAGCCAGTAATTGGCAATTCTTTTATTGGTAAAAAAGTTGCCGGCAACATCGCTCGTATGCTCAGAATAAAACTTATAAACTTTTTCACCGGCATCCAGTTTAAATAAATTATTAATCGTTGAGCGTTCGGATGAACTCAGCTTTTCGCCATTCTTGATGTGGTTGCATGAATAAATCAATAGCAGAAGAGCTAAACAAATGATCGATGCCGGATGATTTCTTTTCATAATCAAGATGCCTGCAATTTAATACCGATCGTTTTATGGATCGGCTGTTGTATTGATAAAGTTCCTGAAACCTGTGCATTCCTTCGTATTTTTTTAAGAAAGGGAAACCTGGCGCCCCGAGGCCAACTGCGGGGAACCCGGCTGACCAAAATCATATCCATGCCGGAGCCGCAGTTGCCCTGCCTGACCAATCTCATATTTCTTCCTGCCAATTAATCACAATTTTGGAGGATGCAATTGTGGAAGAATATCATTCGGCGGCCCTCGTAACTGCATAAGAGGGGATTTATTCCATTACAGGAATAACATTCATTGTATCTCCCGGTTATCCATTGATCAGCATTATATCATTAATAATAAAACGATCTGTTATGCCAGTATATCAACGCCAGGGATTTGTTCCCAACAAACGCCATACGGTTTTCCGCAAGCCGGATGGATCATTATACCATGAAGAACTTTTTGGTACCGAGGGTTTTTCGAGTACTTCTTCTTTGCTGTATCACCTGTACCCGCCTACGATGGTAAAGGAAATCGGAAAGCCTGTTAATAAAAGACCTGTTGTGGCCCTGGAAGACAATCTTACCTGTAAAAGTTTTATGGGGTATGATGTGGCGCCAGAGCCCGATTATATCAACAGCCGCAAGGTTTTCCTGTTCAATGACGACATGCATATCGGGATGGCCTGCCCCAGCCGCTCCATGGACGAGTATTTCTTCAAGAACGCTGATGCAGACGAGATGCTGTTCATACACAACGGAAGCGGCCGCTGCAAAACCATGTATGGTACCATTGAGTTTGAATATGGTGATTACGTGATCATCCCAAGGGGTACGGTTTATCAACTGGAGTTTGATACAGCAGATAATAAAATTCTTTTTGTAGAATCTCACAGTCCGATCAAAACACCCAAACGCTATCGCAATGAGTTCGGGCAACTGCTCGAACATTCACCTTTCTGTGAGCGTGATTTTAAACTGCCTGCCAATTTTGAAACCCACGATGAGCATGGCGATTTTGTGGTGATGATCAAGAAAAGAGGACTCATATATCCTTATACATTTGAAACGCATCCATTCGACCTCGTTGGATGGGATGGTTACAGTTATCCCTATGCTTTTTCGATCTTCAATTTTGAACCCATCACAGGCCGCATTCACATGCCACCGCCAATACACCAGCAATTTGAGGGACGGAATTTCGTGATCTGTTCTTTTGTGCCGCGGTTGTACGATTATCACCCGGATGCCATACCGGCGCCTTATCACCACAGCAATATCGATGCAGATGAAATTCTGTATTATGTAGACGGTGATTTTATGAGCCGCAACAATATAAAACGCGGCCAGTTCACACTTCATCCTGCCGGCGTAGCACATGGGCCGCATCCGGGGGCGATCGAACGCAGCATCGGTAAGAAAGAAACCAAAGAGCTGGCAGTAATGATCGACCCATTCAACCCGCTTAAGATCACCGATGAAGCGCTTAAATACGAAGTGAAGGATTACTATAAATCATGGATGGCGCAACCGGTTTTAAACACACTCAATTAATTTTTATGGAAACAAAAAACTTAACCAATATTTCAAACTTTGATTATAGCGGCGAAAAGATATTCGAAAAAGCAGAAGACTTTTTGCCAATCAATGGTACCGACTATGTTGAATTGTATGTAGGCAATGCCAAGCAGTCGGCACATTTTTACAAAACCGCTTTTGGTTTTCAGGAGCTTGCTTATTGCGGACTGGAAACAGGATCAAAAGACAGGGTGTCGTATGTATTGGTGCAGGATAAGATCAGGCTTGTACTGACTACTGCATTCGATCCCGAAAGTGAAATTTCACATCATGTGCGCAGGCATGGCGATGGTGTGAAAGTGATCGCCCTTTGGGTTGATGATGCCAGGAAAGCATTTGAAGAAACCACCAAACGTGGCGCCATGCCTTACATGGAACCGATGGTTACTACCGATGAGTTCGGCGAGATCGTACGTTCGGGTATTCATACTTACGGCGAAACCGTACATATTTTTGTAGAAAGAAAAAATTACAATGGCGTATTCATGCCGGGTTATGTGAAGTGGGAAACCGAATATCATCCTTCATCAACAGGCCTGAAATACATTGATCACATGGTGGGTAATGTAGAACTGGGGGGTATGAACAAATGGGCTTCATTCTATGCTTATGTAATGGGATTTGCCAACCTGATCACTTTTGATGACAAGGATATTTCTACAGAGTACACAGCGCTGATGAGTAAGGTGATGACCAATGGCAATGGCCGCATCAAATTCCCGATCAATGAACCGGCAATCGGCAAAAAGAAATCACAGGTAGAAGAATATCTTGATTTCTATCGCGGCCCCGGCTGCCAGCATATTGCAGTAGCTACGGATGATATTTTATTTACGATCACTGAAATGAGGAAACGGGGCGTGGATTTCCTTTATGTGCCCGGAACTTATTATGATACGGTACGCGACAGGGTGGGAGTTATTGATGAAGACCTGGATGAACTGAAAAAATGGGGCATCATGGTAGACCGCGATGAAGATGGTTACCTGTTGCAGATATTTACAAAACCTGTGGAAGACAGGCCAACGCTTTTCTTCGAGATCATTCAGCGTAAAGGAGCCAAATCATTTGGTAAAGGAAATTTCCAGGCTTTGTTTGAAAGCATTGAGGCAGAACAGGCGAGGAGAGGCACGTTGTAATTGGTTGTTAGATGCAGGGAGTGGGGATATAAGCGTGGAATAAAAATTCGTTTCTTTATTTGTTGAGGGTAAATAAAGGATGTGAATGAATGTCCCGGACAATGATAATTTTTATCCTTGTTCGGGGCATTTTTCTTCAGAGAAGATTTTTCAGGAAGCCGTAACGAGGAAACTCTCTCTTATCTTACCGGTGAGATCGGTTTCTTTCATAAGCGCAGCAATGCGGATCATATTTTTGAATGCAGTTGCATGAGAAATGCCATGCCCGATGATAACCGGTTTGGCTACGCCAAGAACGGGAACGCCGCCATATTTTTCGAAATCAAAGCGATCAAAATGTTCGTCGTGTATGTTGCGGCGTTTGGTTATGTCGTGAATGCTTTCAGCGAGTTTCAGCACCACGTTGCCGGTAAAACCTTCGCATACCAGAACATCTGCTTTGTCTAGTAAAATATCACGGCCTTCAATATTGCCGATGAAGTTGATCTGTTTGTTTTCTTTCAGCAAAGGGAAGGTAGCCTGCGCAAGGATATTTCCTTTGCCTTCTTCTTCACCAATGTTTACAAGCCCAACCCTGGGATCATCAAATTTCAGGATATGCTTGGCAAACAGCGAACCGAGTACAGCAAACTGGTTCAGGTTTTCGGGTTTGCAATCAGCATTCAGTCCAACATCCACCAATAAACCCAATGTGCCGTTTTCCCTCGGCATGTAAGCGCCAATTGTTGGCCTCAAAACACCTTCAATGGCTTTGATGCTGAAGAGGGCTCCCACCATCATGGCCCCGGTATTACCGGCGCTGATGAAAGCATCCATTTTATCAGAAGCGAGTAAATGAAAACCTATGGCGATGGAGGATTGCTGTTTTTCTTTCAGTGCCTTGGTGGGATGTTCATGCATTTCGATCACCTGCGGAGCGTGGATGATGCTGTATGCATTTGCAGGAATATTAAAGTCGGGCAGGATCTCTTTGATCTTTGCTTCATCACCAATTAAAAGGAGATGAACATTTTCCTGCTTGTCGGCAAAAAAGGCTTCTACACCTTTTACTGCTTCGAGTGGGGCAAAGTCGCCTCCCATCATATCCAGCCCGATCCTGATCATAAGTTCATTTTTTTACAGCACTAAGTTAGTGTAGCGTTATCAACCGGGGCCCGGCAATCAGTTAATCAACTGCAAAACAGCAGGCAGGCTTCCGGTTAAATTAAAAATTCCAAAACCGGCATTGAAGTTACTCAATCCCGGTTTTGGAATCAAAATCTTTACTGCAATTTAAATTATGCTTTCAAAGGAGCTTTTTCAGCTACCAGCTTTCCTTTGTAATACAATTTTCCTTCGCTAACATGAGCACGATGGCGCACATGTGTTTCGCCTGTAGTAGCATCTACGCTTAAAGTAGCTTCAACTGCTTTATAGTGTGTCCTTCTTTTCGCACTGCGTTGTTGTGAATGGCGCCTCTTGGGATTTGGCATGACTGTATTTTTTAAAATTTACTATTAATATGCTTCGTTCTTACGGCAGAACTCAATTTTCTTTAAACTTATCAAGGCCTTTCCAGATCGCGTTGGCATTGTGTTCGATCTGTTTTGCTTCCATGGCTTTTAGCTTTTCGAGCACTTCCTTGTTGCATTGCGGCCCGCCCATTTGTTCGGGGCTGCACATTTTCTGCATCGGAACACTGAGCATTACGAACTCGTAGATCCAGTTGCTCACATCAAGGTGGCTTTCGGTACGGGAGATGTAAAAAACATCAGGATCTTCTTCCTGTTCATTCATCTCTTCCGGGTTGTCAACCATTTTCACCAGCATCTTGAATTCATCCCAGAGATCCATGGTGATCGGGTTGCCACAGCGGTCGCAGGTAACATCAGCTTTCCCACCAATTTCAAATTTCAGGAACATGAAACCGGTGTTCTTTTCCAACGATAATTTCACTTTTGCATCAGCATTGTTGAAATCCTGCGCCCCCTTTTCTGCAAAGAACTTGTCATCGGGCTCGTAGTTGAACTCATGGATGCCGGGCTTTAACCCCACAAAAGCTATCTCAAAAGTCCTCCTCTTAGCCATTGCTTTCCGTTTAAAGGACGGCAAAGGTAAGTCAAAAATCTCAATAACCAACCATGAAATGAGAGATTTTAGCTTCAAAAGACCTCAAAATGGGGCTCATTAATTAATTTTAAACACTATGAAAGGTAAAAAGCTTACCCTGCTGCTGTTCTTTTTACTGCTGACCTGCCTGGCCGTGCATTTATATTCCCGGAACGAAACAAGGGTTGAAAATGATTACAGCAATGGCTTTTTCCCCGGTTTCGCAGCAATTCTGCGGGGAATTTTCGGGAAAATACCGATCAGTATCGGCGATATACTCTATGGTTTGGCCGTTGCATGGCTGTTGTGGAAGGCTGGAAAATGGCTTTGGCGGTTGAAAAAAAGGAATAAAACAGCGCCCGGACCCCGGAATTCCTGGCTCATAACAGCCGGAAAAATATTGCTGATCGCCAGTATTATATATATCATTTTT
>JAFDXA010000453.1 GCA_018268185.1 Bacteroidota bacterium | reverse complement strand
ATCTAAACAAAAAACCTTGTTAAAGGTTTATATGGTAAAACCATCCCCTTTCGCTCTACGTATTTTTACAAAATAGTTATATGAAACAGATTTTATTTGCACTGTTAACGATGATCACTGTTCAGGCATGCAAGGCACAGGTGAAAAAGAACCAGCCCTCCACCAGGCAGTATGAAGTAACCAAAACAGAAGCCGAATGGCGAAAACAACTTTCTCCCATCCAATTCGACGTAACGAGGAAGAAAGGAACCGAAACTCCATACTCTGGTGCTTACTGGGATAACCACGCTGCTGGCACTTACTATTGTGTTTGTTGCGCACAGCCGCTCTTCGCTTCAACTACCAAATTCGACAGTGGTACGGGCTGGCCCAGTTTCTGGCAACCGATCAACAGTAAAAATGTGGAAGAACTGGAAGACGACAGTTATGGCATGGTTCGTACCGAAGTGAATTGCAGTCGCTGCGGGGCTCACCTGGGCCATGTTTTCAATGATGGCCCCAAACCCACCGGCCTCAGGTATTGTATGAATTCGGCCTCGCTGAAATTTGTAAAGAAGTGAGTTGGCCGATATTTTACTGTTGCAATCACCGGTTAACTTGAGTAAATTGTACAAGTGAAAAAAGTCATCCACAAACATCCCCTCGCCATCCGTTGGTTACACTGGCTCAACTTTCCCATCCTTACGATCATGATATGGAGCGGATTGCTCATTTACTGGGCCAATGATGTTTACAGGCTTGGCTGGGGCGACAGAACCGTTCTGAAATTTTTCCCCGGCTCTTTCAACAAGGCATTGAATATCCCGTTCCGGCTCGCCGAGGGAATGAGCATTCATTTTGTTTTCATGTGGCTGTTCGCCATCAATGGGGTCATTTATTTTTTATACCTGGTTTTTTCCGGTGAGTGGAAGTTCATTGCCCCCAACAGGAATTCACTGAAAGAATCATGGCTCGTAATATTACACGACCTTCGCATCAAACGCGGGCTTCCTCCACAAAAAAAATACAATGCTGCCCAACGCATCGCATATACGGCAGTTATCATTATGGGGCTTGGCATGCTGCTCACCGGCCTGGCCATTTACAAACCCGTTCAACTGAACTGGCTTTGCGCCATGTTTGGCGGCTACGAATGGGCCCGGGCTGAACATTTTACCATAACCATCCTGCTCGTGCTCTTCTTCCTCATACACATCATCCAGGTGATCTTTGCAGGCTGGAATAATTTCAGGGCAATGGTAACTGGTTTCGAAACAGAGAACATCGATGCCAAAACTGAAACTGCGATGCCAACTGAACCTATCAATACTAAATCCGAAACAGATGAACAAGCGTGAGGAGTTACTTACTGAAAAACAAATAAGGCGCAGAACATTCATCGCATTCACTTTCCTGTTTCTTTTTTTGGGATCGGCTATTCTCGGATGGCAATGGCTTCACAGGCAGCCCACTGATCACGGTGCCATTCAACCACTGCGAAAGGTATTGGATGCAAATGAATTCATTTTCTCCAGCCTTTTCAGCAAAAAGCATTTCGCCAAAACATATTCAAAAGATCTTCCGCTGCCCCATCCCCGTGTGAACGGCAAAATAGGATTGAACAGCGCTTTTGATACAGCAACCTGGAAACTGCATCTTGTAAAAGCCCCGGGAGATACTTTGCTGATAGGCATTGATGAAATAAAAGCATTACCGAAAACTGAAATTATTTTTGATTTCAAATGCATCGAAGGCTGGAGCCAGGTAACACATTGGGGCGGCGTTCGTTTCAGTGACTTTGTAAAAAAGTATGGGCTGGATGAACAATCGAAGATGATGTTCGCAGGTTTGTCTACACCCGATGATGAATATTATGTGGGTATCGACACTAAAAGCATGATGCATCCTCAAACGATTCTTTGCTACGAGATGAATGGCAAACCACTTCCTTTAAACCAGGGCTATCCGTTAAGGCTTATCATTCCTGTTAAATACGGCATCAAACACCTGAAACGAATCGGCACAATCTCCTTCAGCAATTACCGGCCACCTGATTATTGGTACGAAAGAGGCTATGATTATTACAGTGGACTCTGATGAGTCTGTTTCCAAACCTGTAAATAATTATAAAACAGCATCCACAATTACAGACAGCAACTCCCCATTAACCATTTCCCATTTCCCTGAGAATCTATTCTTCTGCATATTGCTTATCTTTAATGGGTCACTAAACTTGCTATATGACCAGGGAAGAGAAATTTATGCAGGAAGCGATTGCTTTGTCGAGGCACGGAATGGAAAACAACCATGGAGGCCCGTTCGGCTGTATCATTGTAAAAGATGATGAAATTGTTGGACGAGGCAATAACCAGGTTACTTCTACCAACGACCCAACGGCTCATGCTGAAGTTGTGGCCATACGTGACGCCTGCAGGAACCTGGGTACTTTTCAGCTGGATGACTGTGAAGTTTATACAAGTTGCGAACCCTGCCCCATGTGCCTGGGCGCCATCTACTGGGCAAGGCCAAAGATCATTTACTTCGCCAACAACCGTGAAGATGCTGCAGCGATCGGCTTCGATGACTCTATGATCTACGATGAAATGTCGGCCTCCATTGAAAACAGGAAGATACCGATACGATCACTGGGAAGAGAAGAAGCACTGCAGGTTTTTATGGCCTGGAAGAACAAAGAAGATAAAATCGAATATTGATTTTGAGGAAAGACAAGATGCAGTAAAACCAGCCTGTCGCTTTTATACCAATCACTTTAGCCCTGCATTTTTAACCTGGATTATTTCTGCTGCAATGCTTATGGCGATCTCTGCCGTGGTTTGACTTTTAACCTGGATACCGATAGGAGCATGCACCTGCATCAGTAATGTTTCATCTATTTTTTCTTCCCTGTAGGCTGCAAGCATTTTCTCAATTTTATTTTTACTGCCCAGCATACCTATGTACCTGAATCTTTCTGCAAGCAAAGCCCTCAATGCTATATCATCGGTACGATAGCCAAAAGTCATGATGACCACGTACACATTTTCGCCTCCTTTCACCAGCCCAGAAAGATCCTCATATGAATTCAGCAGATGCTGTTCATGAGCAAAGCTGTTCTGTTGCATGGTATGCAGGTTTTCACGATCATCATAGAGGTGAATGTAAAAATCCATTTCCCGCATGAGCTTTGACAGGGCCAATGCACAATGCCCACCACCGATGATGTGCAGCCAGTTCTTATAGCCGGTCTTTTCGAGGTAAATAAAATCAGTGTCGCTTTGCTGGCTGAAGAAAAAATCAGCACCGGGAATTTCTTCGGAAAAGAAAATGCCCGCTGCTGTGAGTTTCAATGTACCATTTCGGTCGGCCTGCAGACTAGAAAGCAATGCGGCTATCTGTTCAGCATCTGCTTCGGTGATGCTATATAAAAAAATGGTTTGTTCGCCGGAGCAGATCATGCCGCTCTGATTCTTTGCCGAAGTTTTATCATGTACCTGTTTAAACACCGCATTCGCTTCCTGTTGCTCCTGCAACCTGTTCCTGGCCATTTCAACAAACTTGTGTTCCATGATGCCGCCCCCGATGGTTCCTTCAAAAGTTCCATCGGCAGCCACCGCCATGTGAAAGCCCTGGCGTCCCGGGGAACTGCCTTTGCTTTCGAGTACATACAATAAGATCACAGCTGTGGAAGTGTTCAGTTTGTTATGTATGAATTGCCAGGTGATCATGTGCTATAATAAAAAGTTGTAAGGACATTTGCTATGCAACCTTACAACTTTAGTTCATTGATGAAACGGTTTGATGCTACCTGTACAAATGTACAAGTGTGCGACGCCACTGAAGCCGGGCTATGATACCAAAGCCCGGACAATAATTATTTCTTCCTGTTCTCGAGAATTTTTTTGAATGAACGTCCGCGTATTTCATCAAGCGTTAAGCCCGTTGCCAATACTTCATCTTCTGTAATAGCGCCGCTGTTCAATGCACGGAGGAAATAGTTGAGCAGCCCCTGCCCTGTTGCTGCATCATCAAAAACATCGCCGATCAATGTTGCCCTTGCTGCTTTTTCAACAAAGGTTTTCAAACGTTCAACAGCATCATCATAACTCTCGAGAAAGAAAGCAAAAACGGCTGTATAACGCATGGGGAGCTGTGCAGGGTTGAGGTCCCATCCCTGGTAAAATCCATTCCACAGGGAATGGCGGATATGATCATATCCTTTTTTCCAGGCACGATGCACTGTATCGCTGTTCTCTTTCAATTGAGCCTTGGTAAGTTTTTCGCCACGGTTGGGCCCGATAGGCATGGTATTCGTTGCGCCATCAGACAACCAGATGCCGGTATGAGCCAGAGCAACTTTGGTCATGTGATGTGCAAAATCGCAAACCGGGTGATCCATTTCCTGGTACTTGGCGGTAATGCTGCAGGATGCTGTGTAATCATAAGTTCCAAAGTGCATGGCAATACAACGGCCTTTGCTCGCCTTTACAAATTTGTACAAAGGGTTGGTACCATCGAGCGCCATGATGGACTGTGTTGTTTCCACCATCAATTCCATTTTCAATACGCCCTTTTTGAGTTTGAGTTCGCTTTCGAGGATATCGAAAAAACTCACCAGGGTACTCACCTGCTCGGGTATGGTTACCTTGGGCAACATCACCACGAAATTGTCGGGCAATTTGCCTTTTGTTTCGTTCACCAACGTGGTAAGAAATATTTCGAGCGTACGCAATCCCCTTTCTTTCATTTCTTCGGTGAAAGGTTTGATACGGATGCCGATAAAAGGCGGCAATGATTTTTTCTTCATTCCTTTTGCCACTTCTTTGGCAGCGTCAACGGCTGTACCATCTTCCTCTTCATTGCTGCGATTGCCATAACCATCTTCAAAGTCGATGCGAAAATCTTCCACTGCTTCTTTCTCAAGTTTCTTCACCACCTTATGGTATACTTCATAAGACAACCGTGCAGGATGCTTTTTCCGCTCTGCAGCGGAAAGTGATTCGTAATGCAGCAAAATATCTTTGGGGGATACATTGGGATCAAGTTGATTGATCCCATCGAGGTTGAATATCTTTCCGAAACTTATGAAATCAGGAGCATAGATATTGAAAGTTTCGAGTGCCCTTTCGCCTAACGAAGTTGCGGCATTGTGTTTAAAAAGATTGGCGCCGCCATAAACGGTATGCACAGCCTGCCTTTCGGGGCGATCACCCGGGTACACTTTCTGGAATGCAGTATTTGCTTTTTTCAGCTTATCGAAAAGTTCTTTTCTTTTTTTAGATGGGATTGTCTGTTTCATTCACTATGATTTTATTTCGCCTTGCAAAAAGCAGGCTTGCTTGTTTATTCAATTAACTACCGCGGTATGTACTGTAACCGAATGGGTTTATCAGCAAGGGAACATGGTAATGCGTATTGTCGAAAATGCTGAAGTCAATTTCTACTACCGGGTAAAATCCTTGCAGGTTATTTGCCTTGAAATATTCACCCGTTTCAAATACCATTTTATAATGACCGGGTTGTATGCAGCGTGAAGGCGGTAACAGGTCGGCGATTCTTCCATCGGCATTCGTTACGCCCTGGGTTAATGTTTGCCAGCTGTTATTGCGATATTCCTTCATGCGGATACTGATGTCTTTTCCGGGGCGGCCGATAGAAGTATCAAGCACATGCGTTGTTACCTGGCTCACTTTTAAAAAAGACCAGTTTCCTGTATCAAGCATTTTCTTAAACCTGATGATGCTGATCTTATGTTGTTCACCCATGGCAATACTTAATTCTTCTGCAGCTGAATTTTTAAGGCGGTCGTTCAGCAGCCGGAGCATTTCTTCGGCCGACTTACCGGTGGCACATACAATAAATATGAACCCATGCTTTTCTTCGTATGCCTGGTTGGCTTTGGCCAATGCTTCTATGACTTCCACGGAAGCAGTTCCTACAGCAGCCTGTTCCTTGCCGGCAAATTTTTCGGTAAGGCTTTTTATATCCCCGATCTTAGGATGATGTGTGAATGACTCACGCCAATCGGCTTCGGTGCCTTTGTTGTACCAGGCATCTTCAGCTACCGAAACCAGTGTAGATTCATCCCGGAAAGGGAAATGCTCCATCACCTGCTTAACCCAGTTTGTTGATCCGCAGCAGGAGAAAAGCATCTTTGAGGCCGCTTCAGTATCGAGTTTATTAAAATCCTGTAAGTTCATTTATTTCTGTTTGAACAATGGTGAAACAATCAACCACTGACTATTTTAAACTGGCGCCCTGGTCGATCCAGCACCTGATCAGGTCGCGTTCTTTTTGTGTAATATTTGTTTTGTTATTCTGCGGCATTGTTTTGGTGATCACCACCCGCTGCATAATCTTGTCTTTCAGGTTGGCGATCTGCTCAGGTGTATCATACATAACGCCATTGGGCGCCGCTGTGTAAACATCATCTGTAGGTTTTGATGAATGGCAGGAGATGCATCGTTTCTGGATGATCGCATTGACTTCAGCAAAACTCACTTCCGATTTACAACTGCCCGGCTTATCAGGCGCTGTGATGAATGCCGCACCCAATAAAATTATCACAGAAACCGGCAATACCCAAACAGAAAGCTGCCCTTTCTCTTTTAAATTAAGGTAATGCTTAACACCTGCAGTACCAAGCGTGATAATGGCGAGCACCAGCCAGGAATAATCATTACCGAAAGTGCTCGGAAAGTGATTGCTGATCATCACGAATAAAACAGGTAACGTGAAATAGTTATTATGGAGGGAACGCATGCCGGCGTTCTTTCCCAGTTGCGGATTGAGGGGCTGGCCTGTTTTGGCTGCATTCACCATAGCCTTTTGTGAGGGAATAATCACGAAGAACACATTGGCTGCCATGATACTTCCCAGCATAGCGCCGAAATGAATATAAGCTGCCCGGCTGTTGAATACATGCGCATAGAAATAAGCAAATCCAACTGCTATTAAAAAGCCGATAATGGTAAACCATATCCCGGTTTTGATCAAAGGCGATTTACACAGCAGATCATATAATACCCATGCCACAATGAAAGATCCAACGCCGATGCCAACGCCGGCCATTGGTGAAATATCCAAAACGTTCTTATCAATGAGCATGGCCGAAGCATTGAAATAATACACCACAAATAACAGGCTGAAACCGGTTATCCAGGTAAAATAAGCTTCGTATTTGAACCAGTGAAGATCTTTCGGAATTTTCTGCGGCGCTACTTTGTATTTTTCAAGATAATAGAACCCACCGCCATGTACAGCCCAGAGATTTCCTGCCAGTTCATCACGTACATCCTTGGTTCTGTTCAAAGCATTTTCGAGAAATACGAAATAGAAGGAAGCTCCTATCCAGGCAATACCGAATGTGATGTGCATGAGGCGTACTACGATATTCATCCACTCCATCAGGTGGCCTTCCCATACAGAACCTCTCAGCACCAGGTACAGTGCAGCCACCATGCCCAGACAAACTGCTACCAATGATGCATATACAAAATTCTGTGAGCCTGTTACCGCATCCTTCCTTCTTTCAGCTTCCGGATCGCCGGCATCATCAGATTCTTCATATGCTGCCTTTACATTATGCAGGTAGTAGGTCATAATGACCAGCATCAGCAAAATCAGCCCCAACAACGACAATAAAAAAACTGGAAGCATAATTTATTTCTTGATTTTTCCGAATAACCTCAACCTGCTAACGCCACCGTCAGGGAAAATATTCAGTCTCACGTGCGAACAGGTTTGCTTACTTGCAATTTCAGATACATACTCATGTTCGTGATCGGCACTTAATTTCTGTGCAGGCAAAATGGTTTGCCAGGACACTTTGTCTTCCATCACAGCATGGTCATTATCACTCATACAACCTTCTATTGAACAGGTGTCAGGATAATTCCCTTTGAAATGACAGGTATCTACAACGATTCTCTCTATTTCTCCCGGAACAGCCAGTTTCAATATTACCCAATCACGGTTACCAGGTGTGCGGTTGCGTTTTGTTTCCCAGCCATCTCCCATATTGGCGCCACGATTTGGCATGATGAGGTTTCCCATGGCACTAAAGAACATGTCGTTGCAGGCTATCGCCTTGCCGCCGTTGATAGCTGCAGCCAGGTCGATGATGGTATCCTTATCAACATTATCCCAGTTTTTAAAGACTTCCCCATACACCCTGAATCTTGCCACGCCCCCATCAGGGTAAATATGCAAACGCAGGTGCGTATATATTTCATTGCTGTTTGACTCATAAAAATTCTGGCTGCCGGGATCAAGTGGTGATGTTGGTAGTATTTCTTTCCATTCGATCGCATCACTATCCCAATCTTTCACAGGCGCCGCATCATCCAGGTAAACAGCTTCTACGGAAGCATGTGGCGGGTGATTGCCCAGGAAGAAATTTGTATCAATATCGAAACCTGTTATCCTTCCCGGTGTTGCCAGTTGAATTACGGCCCAATCGTGCCCGGGCGTACGCTTCCGGCGGCTCTCCCATCCATCCATCCATTTACCACGATCGGTATATTTATCTGTAATGAAAATCCCCCTGCCCGGTTTGATCAGGTTTTCTTTTTCTGCGAAGAAATCATCTGTGGCATACAACACTTTCCCGCCGAGGCGTTCAGCGGCCAGGTCTGTGAGCTGTGCAAAAGCCGGCGCTTCTTTGATGATCTCTTTTACTTTTACAAATGCCATATTCCTTATTTGATTTTTTATTGATCCCTTAAAATTATTTTTCCGTGTTTTTTTCCTGCATCTACAAACTGCTTATCGGCATAAACCAATTCACCGTTCACGTATGTTCGCTCAATCTTGCCGGATAATTTCATGCCGATATAAGGGCTCAGTTTGTGCCTATGCCACACATCTTCTGCAAAAATCGTTTCCCCCGCTTCCGGATCCCATACAACAAGGTCGGCATCATATCCTGGTTTTATAAAACCTTTCCTGTTATTTACCTTGATAAAAGCCGCCGGGTGTTCGGTGAGCAATGGAATTATTTTTTCGATGGAGGCTACATCCTTCATGGCAGTCCAGCTGGAAGCTAACAGGAATTGCAGCCCTGCAATACCGCCCCATGCTTTTTTCAAATTACCACTTTCTATTTCTTTGATAGCAGGGGGTGCAGGGGAATGATCCGTAGTTATAAAATCGAGCGTGCCATCCAGCAAAGCCTGCTTAAGCTTTTCATTGTTGGCTTTTTCACGAATGGGTGGAGCACATTTATATACACAATTGTGATCTGGTATATCCTCCGCATTAAAACAGATATAATGTGAACATGTTTCGGCTGTTAATGGCAGACCTTCTTTTTTTGCTTTACGGATCGGAGCCAATGCTTCGCAGGACGCCACGTGTACAATATGCGTAGCACAGTTATGTCTCCTGCACAGGCTGATCATCAGTTCAACAGCATCATTCTCCCATTGTTTTGGCCTGCTACCCAGGTAATGTTGATAGCTTGTTGTATTATTTTCGAAATCATTCCTGACTTCTTCATCGTATATCTCGCAATGGGCAAGCAAGGGCACCTGGTATTTCCTGATCACGGGCATCGCTTCATCCATATCCTGCTTCGTAACATTTGGAAATTCATCAATACCGGAGTGTACGAGAAAACATTTCACGCCCAATACCCCCGCTTCTATCAAAGCAGGCAATTCATTGGTATTCCCGGGAATGAGTCCTGCATAAAAACCAACATTCACATGCAGTTTATCTTTTGCTGAATCAAGTTTCTGTTTAAATGCATCCGTTGTTGTTGTAACCGGGCTTGCATTCAAAGGCATGTCTACAATTGTGGTAGTACCGCCTGCTGCAGCTGCTTTGGTAGCCGTTTCAAAACCCTCCCATTCTGTACGGCCGGGTTCATTGATGTGTACATGAACATCTATTACGCCGGGCATCAGAATTTTATTGCCTACATCAATAGCATCCGGCAATTTTTCAGTGATTACTGTTGATATAACACTACCCTCGATACATACGGTTGCAGGTTGAAGTTTTCCATTCAACCAGCAACGATCACTGTATATTTTTTTTACTGTACTCAATGTGTGAGTTTCTATATTTAAACAGCGTTATTTATTTTCTTTCTTACTATATAAACCCATCAGCACTTTTTCCGGTGTCATCGGCGCAGAAAAACCAATGTCGCTGGACGGATTAAAAGCTTTCACGGCATTACGCAAAGCAAAATAGGTTCCAATACCATACATTAATGGCGGTTCGCCTACAGCTTTTGAGCGGAATATCGCCAGGTTATCATTACTTGTTTCCAGGAAATGTATATCCAACTCTTTTGGCACTGAATATATATCGGGAACCTTGTAGGTTGACAATGCATTACTACGCAACCTGCCTTCCGCATCAAATACGATCTCTTCCATCGTCATCCAACCTATTCCTTGTACCAATCCGCCTTCAATCTGACCACGGTCGATCAAGGGATTCATCGTTGTTCCGAAATCATGCACCAGTTTTACCGCATCAATTTCATAAGTGCCGCGGATGCAATCCACAGTTACAGTTGTTACTGCAGAGCCGTACACATGATATGCGAAAGGATGTCCTTTTTCAATGGTATTATCAAAATGAATTCCTGGTGTGGCGTAATGGCCATGCTCACTCAGGTTAACTCTTTTCAGGTAAGAAGACAGCACCAGTTCATTCCACGATAAACCTGATGGTCTGCCATTTACAAGCACGGCCTCTTCCTTTATTTCAATAGCTGAAACATTACAGTTCAACTGTTCTGCTGCTGATGCCTTTAATCTTTCTAATATCTGTTCACAGGCGATCTGCACAGCCTTCCCGTTAAGGTCTGCTGTAGCGCTGGCCGCAGATGGTGATGTATTGGCAATGCGATAGGTATTCGTACTGCTGAGCTTTACTTTATCCGGACTGATCGAAAATACCGTAGCCGCCACCTGCAGCATTTTGGTATTTACGCCCTGCCCCATTTCAACAGCGCCGGTACTCAGGTTCACACTTCCATCCATATAAACATGTACCAATGCTCTTGCCTGGTTCATCAGTATTTTGGTAAATGAAATGCCAAAACAGATCGGCATGAATGAAATGCCTTTTTTATACAAACTGTTCGACGCATTGAAAACAGCAATATCATTTTTCAATTCCTGCACATCATACAGGCTGATCGCTTTATCCCAGCATTCAGCAGCTTCGCTTACCATTTTTTGTCCGTAAGGAAATTCATCTCCCGTCTTCACCAGGTTTTTCTGTTGAATTTCCGATGCAGTTACACCCAATGCCTCTGCTGCTTTTGCAATGGCTGCTTCAATGACAAACATTCCCTGCGGTCCGCCAAAACCACGGAATGCCGTGTTCGGTGGCAGGTTGGTCTTACAACTGTAAGCCGTAGCCGTAACGTTGGGAATATAATAACTGTTGGTACAATGAAACAATGTTCTTTCCAGTACTGCAGGTGAAAGATCCGCAGCGGCGCCTCCGTTCTGGTAGAAAGTTGCTTCGTAAGCAATTATCTTCAGGTGCTCATCAAGCCCGATCTTAAAATCTGATGAATAAGGATTGCGTTTCCCTGTCATCCGCATGTCTTCCATGCGATGCAATGAATACTTCACTGGCTTCTTCAGGTGCCAGGCTGCCAGCGCACAGAAAACAGCCCACGCAGTTGCCTGGTCTTCCTTTCCACCAAAGCCGCCGCCCAATCTTGTGGTATCGATCTCTACCCGGTGCATCGGTATGCCAAGTACAGCAGCCATGTGTTTCTGCACGGCTGTCGGGCCCTGGGTAGAAGAATAAACTTTAATAGCATTATTTTCAGCAGGCACTGCATACGCCCCCTGCGTTTCGATGTATAAGTGTTCCTGTCCGTTTGTTTCAGCAATCCCTTCGAAAACAAAACGACATTGCTTAAAAGCAGTATCACTGTCGCCGATCTTGAATTTTCTTGGTGGAACAAGCAACTGGCCTTTTGACTGTGCAACACGTGGATCAGTTATGATTTCATGCTGCTCAATATCAATCCTTATCTTTTTCACAGCAGCATGAGCAATCTCCTGCGATTCTGCAACCACCAAAGCTACCGGCATGCCATTGAAATCAACGATATCTTCTGCAAGCAGCGGCTCATCGGGGACGATACCACCGATCTGGTTCTTACCCGGCACATCTTTATAAGTGAATATTCTTACAACACCTTCCATGGCTGATGCTTCGGCCAGGTCAAGTTTTAATATCCTTCCATGCGCTACCGGGGAACCAAACACTGCAGCATACAGCGTGCCTGCAATAACAGGAATATCATCAAGGTAAATGGATTCACCTCTCGTATGCGTAAAACTATCGATGTTACGGATAGACATTTTTAAGTAGCGATCGTTATTGGTTAATACTATTTATTGTCCGAACTATATCACTTTATTCAACTTCAGTGGCGTCGCACTCTTGTACAACATATCTATATTCAACTGACCAGGCTTTATAGAATCACATTAAGCTCACACATACATAACATGTTCCAGCGGCAACGCCGGAAACAGTTTTATAAAATGCGCTTTGATGAGCTGCGACAGCAACAATCTTTTGTACGCTTCGGTTCCACGGGCATCACTGATCGGCGATATTTCCGACTGAACAATATCTGTCAGTTCATGGATCAGTGCAGCTGTAACTCTTTTGCCCAACAGGAATGCACTGCTCTTTGCCAGGTACATAGGCACAGGCCCAACGCCTCCGGCCGACAATGATGCCGTTGCAATAGTGTTTTCATCCTGCATCTTTAAGCAGACAGCTGAATTAACACTGGCAATATCCAGGTTGGTGCGCTTACAAACTTTTTCAAAATTGAAAAGATCCGTTGCTGATGGTAATTCAAACATGATCTTTTCAATGATCTCACCCGGTTGCTTATCCAGTGATTTATATCCTTTGTAAAAATCTTTCAGAAAAATTTCACGCTTTGTTTCTCCATTTACCATGCTGATCCTTGCATCCAATGCCAGGAAGAAAATGGTAAAGTCACCGATGGGAGAAGCGTTGGTAAAATTCCCTGCGATGGTTGCCATATTCCTGATCTGTGTAGAAGAAACAAGTTTGATATAGGCAGGCAGTTCTTTAAAATGATCTTTGAAAATCTTTGATTCAGCTATATCTGTTACCGTAGTTGCCGACCCCATGACACAGGTATTGCCATGCCGGCTGATACCTTTCAGTTCACTTTTATCATAGAGAAAATTCAGCGGTTCATCTACAATCGTATCGTGTTGCTGAACATAAAGATCTGTTCCGCCTCCAACATATTTTTTACCTGTGGCCTCCTGCTTAACAGCATTATTCAACAAAGCCGCAAGCCTTGATTCGATGCCCAGGAAATAAGCGGGGATCATACGATTGTCAACCGCAAACTGCAATGCCGAAGTTCCGTTTCGCTGCTGCATGGTATTGCTCACTGTTGCAGCAGCACGTTCAATAGATTTGTAACCGGTACAACGACAAATATTACCATTCATCGCATCAATGGCCTTGTCATACGATGGTGTTGCTTCGTTGATACAGAAGCCGGTAAGGGAAACGATAAAGCCGGGTGTGCAGAATCCGCATTGTGTGGCGCCTTCTTCTGCAAAAGCCTGCTGAACGGCATTCAGTGTATCAAGATTTATTCCTTCAATGGTTACAATATGTTTACCATGTGCATTGGCAATGGGCATGAGGCAACTTGTGGCGCTGCTGTAAGAAAGTCTGCCGTTCTTTAATTCACCAACAAGTATGGTACAGGCGCCGCAGTCTCCCTCCCTGCACCCTATCTTTGTGCCGGTAAGGTGCCGGTTATAGCGAATGAAGTCAAGCATCGTAAGACCAGGAGATACATTGGTTTTTATTTCCTGTTCATTTAATATAAATTGTACCAAGCCGGTTTAATTTAAACGCTAAAGATAAGATAATTGGCTTAATGAATCAGCATCTGAACCAGTCATATCCCGTTTCGGTTTATTATCGTTTGATCGCATTGTGGGCCACCTGCGAAGCCTTTGCCGGTGGCATTATGCATGCTGCAAAAGTTCCGTTCACCGGGATGATCATCAGCAGCCTTGCCATTATCTGTATCAGCCTGATCGGCTGGTATTTCCCATCAAAAGGTTCCGTATTAAAGGCAACGATCATTGTAGCAATTTTTAAATTAATGCTAAGCCCACATGCTCCACCTACCGCATACTTAGCGGTATTCTTCCAGGGATTGATGGGACAATTGCTTTTATCCAACAAAAAATATTTTCGTGTTGCAACAGTATTGCTGGCAGTGCTTGCGCTTGTTGAATCTGCTGTTCAACGTATCCTTGTATTGGTAATCATTTACGGCAATCAGTTCTGGCATGCCATTGATGAGTTCATCAGGAAAACAACCGGGCAAAAGCAGGTTACGCAATACAGTTCCATGCTGGCTGTTGGCTATATAACCTTACACGCCTTCGTGGGTATTTTCATCGGCTTTGTTGCAGCCCGGATTGCTATAACGTCGAACCAATGGAGAACAAAACACCCTGAGCTGCTGATCATACAAACGAATGAAACTAAAATGGAAACTGTTGCAAAAAATCAGAATCGATTCAAAATAAAATGGCTTTTCATTTTACTCTTCAGCATGCTGCTTTTTTTATTTATACAGGCTCTCCTTGACCCCGGGCATCCCATTTTACCCCTGGGAAAAATAACATGGATAATACTGCGGGCTTCCTTGTTGATACTTGCATGGCACCTGCTGATAGGCCCTTTACTAATGACCTGGTTAAAAAGTATGCTGGGAAAACAACGATCAAAATACGGGGAGGAAATGGAACAGGTTGCAGCCTTGATACCTCAGACAAAGGATCTTTTTACAAAAGCAGTCAGAGCTTCTGCCAAAGAAAAAGGATTGGCCAGGTTAAAATACTTTTTTAAAGCGCTACTGGTAAATACCATTGCCGGATAAAATCCCATGTGGATCAATAACCTCTCTCAAACAACCATTTGAGGCGCTTTCTCGAAGGCGCAGCTTTCAGTCCGAATTTTTTAATTGATTTTTCCTGAATATGTTTTACAGCTTCTTCAACAGAATCTGTAAAAAGACAAAGCTCAAGGTCTGCTGCAGAGATCGTACCTCTTTCCTTCATCCTTTCAATGTGCTCGATCATATCCTTGTGGTAAGCTTTGTCGAAAATGATGATCGGGAATTCCATCAGCATTTTTGTCTGGATAAGTGTTAACGCTTCAAAGTATTCATCCAATGTTCCGAATCCTCCCGGCATTACAATAAATGCATAAGAATATTTTATCAGCAATGTTTTACGAACAAAAAAGAATTTTATGTTCACCCATTTATCAAGATAAGGATTGGGTTTCTGTTCGTGCGGCAATACGATATTACATCCTACACTTCTGCCGCCAACTTCTTTGGCTCCCCTGTTTGCATCTTCCATTACACCGGGGCCTCCGCCGGTCATGATCGTAAAACCCAGTTTGGCAACTTCGCCAGACAATTCCCTGGTTTGTTTGTAAGTTATATGATCCTCTTTAAACCGGGCAGAACCGAATACGGTTACACAGGGGCCAACGAAATGCAGCACCCTGAATCCTTTTATAAATTCCAACAATACGTGAAACGAGAACTTTAATTCCTTCCACCTGCTCTGCGGGCCTTCTAAGAACCTGATTTCCGATTTTGTCATTGCCGGTTATTTTTACTCAAACATAATTGTTTTGGGTTAAAAACAACCGTGCTTAGGAATGTCTTAACGAATATCCCTTTTATTACCAAAGCCTGCTATAAGATTGATGGCAGCGATAAGGTTCCCTCCTTTTGTAATTACACCATCAAAATCTCTTCCGAAACTTATGCTGAGTTTTCTGTTGAACCCAAGATCATATTCGGCAGAAAAGTTCAGCTTCCAGGAAGGATCGATCACACTTTTGGTGAGCACGCTTCTGTATAAAGATTCAAATGACAGGTTGAACTTATCATCCCTGGTGGCAAACAACAATCTTGCACCCATGTCGAGTGTTGAGATATTCTTTGAAGGAATGGTTCCGGAAGGGTCGGCAAATATTGTTTCCGGCT
>JAFDXA010000452.1 GCA_018268185.1 Bacteroidota bacterium | reverse complement strand
CAGTAAAAGTATCGATACCATTTTAGCAGGCTGATCATAAAACAGCAATTAATCAGAGGGCAGGATCAACAGGATATGACTACAAAAAAAAATTACCAGGTTTGTACACGTTGTGTGATGGATACCACAGATCCTGATATTTTTTTTGATAAGGAAGGTATTTGTAATCATTGCCATGAATTTGAACAGACAAAAAGCCAGCATCATTTTTCCCCCGAAGAAGCCAAACGTAAACTGGATGCGCTCGTTGCCACGATTAAAAATGACGGGCAGGGGAAAAGTTACGATTGCATTACGGGGGTAAGTGGTGGCGTTGACAGTACTTATGCTGTCTACCTGTTAAAACAGCTTGGGTTAAAGCCGCTCGTGGTACATCTTGATAATGGCTGGAATTCAGAACTGGCAGTAAAGAATATTGAAAATATTGTAACCCGCCTGGGCTTTGATCTTTACACCCGTGTGTTGAACTGGAATGAATTCAGGGAACTGCAGTTGGCATACCTCGAGGCTTCTGTGTTAGACCTCGAAGCACTTACCGATCATGCTATTTCTGCCACATTATTTGAACAGGCTAATAAGTATGGTATCAAATACATCCTGGCAGGAACCAATAGGGTAACCGAAGCCATTCTTCCATTGAACTGGCGTTACGCCAATAAAACGAATGATGCAGTAAACATCAGGGCCATCAACAAAGCTTTCAGAAAAAAGCCGATCAAAGATTTTCCTTTGATGAGCTTTCAGAAACATGCCTATTATTGGAAAGTGAAAAAGATCCAGTGGGTAAGCCTGCTTGATTATGTTCATTATGATAAAGCAACGGCAAAGAAGATCATCGAAACAGAACTCGGCTGGCGTGATTATGGCGGAAAGCATTATGAATCGATCATCACAAGGTTTTACCAGGGTTACATACTTCCACGGAAATTTGGTATCGATAAGCGCAGGGCTCATTTGTCAACACTGATCGTTTCCGGCCAGCTCACAAGGGAACAGGCTTTGGAAGAACTTGCAAAACCCATCATGGAAGAAGCTGTGCTGAAACAGGATCTTGAATTTGTTCCTAAAAAACTCGGCATCAGCAAAGATGATTTTGAAACCATCATGCAACTGCCGCCCAAGGGGCATTATGATTATAAGACCGACATCAAACTGCGGAATTTCATTCTCAACCTGAACAGGAAAATCTTTAAATAAACCTTTCTTCAATCAAACTGCCGGATGAGATCTGTTCATTATATCATACCTACAGTCAATATCGGCGGTGCAGAGAAACGTTTCATCGAAATATGGTGTTACCTGCAAAGCCTGCAGCAGGAATTCGACCTCCGGCTAATCATTTCAAAACAACTGCACGAAGTGCTGCTGGAACAGCCGGTATTGTATGAAAAACTCAGGCCTTACGAAAACAGGATCAGCATATTTGAAATAGATCCATCATTGCCCGTGATCAGGTTTCAGAAAACATTGTATGATTTTGTAAAAAGCCATAGCAAAAAGGAAGATCTTCTTCACTTTATCCTTTATTTTCCAACCTATGTATTCCCACTGCAACATGACAACACGCTGTATTCGCTTACAGAAAGCAGCCTTGATAATGTAAACATCAAAGGCCGCCTCTTATACCTGCTGAATATTTTCCGCTCCCGTTACAGCGACATACTGGATCCCGTTGTTCACAAAAAGGTGCAAGGATATTTTTTCTTTAAGCGGAAGAGCATAAAACATACGCCGGGAAGTTTTACGGATACGGATTTTTTTAAGCCGGCAGATAACTACCAAAAATCGAATTCCTTTGTATTCCTGGGGCGTTTCTTTTATGTGAAGCAGGTGGTTGATTTACTGAAAGCGGTTCCTGCGATTTGTGAAAAACTGCATGAAGCCAGCTTTCATGATTTCAGGTTCATCTTTTTGGGATATGGTCAACAGCAGCAAGCGATGCTGGAATTATTGCAGCAACCTGCCTATAAAAACCTGCCGGTTGAAGTCAGTTTCAGCAATGCACCGGAAAAGATACTGGCAGGGTCAAAAGTTTTTTTCTCGGTACAGCTGAGAAACAATTATCCATCCAAAAGCCTGCTGGAAGCCATGTCGGCAGGCAATATTCCACTGGTTACTGATGTAGGAACCACCAGGCTGATAGCGGATCCTGCTTTTTCATATTATGTACCCGAGCAATTCTCTGCCAGCGATATTTCAAAACAACTCATTTCAATACTGTCGTTAAGCAGGGAAGCACAGGAAGAAAAGATGAAGGCAGCGAGGGAGTTTGTCATAAACCGGTTCTCTATCAATACCTCGGCGGCATACTACCTCGACTTATACCGTAACCTGGCAAAGAATCCATAAAGCAGGATTGCTATAACATCTGTATAACAACAACCCCTATCTGCATCTGGCTGTTGGGTTGCATAATTCGCTAATTTCGCTCTGCTAAAAAAATGGTTCATGTGCGGTATCGCAGGATTTATTGATCTGAAAAACAACTCTTCAAAAGATCTGCTTATTAAGATAACGGATGTGCTCACGCATCGGGGCCCCGATGGGGGTGGCTATGAATTTTTTCAGCATGACCATTGCCAGGTGGGATTAGGGCATCGCAGGTTGTCGATCATCGACCTGAGTGCAGCGGCTTCCCAACCCATGTGGTACAAACAATTTGCGATCATCTTCAACGGGGAGATGTATAATTATGCTGAAGTAAAGAAAGAACTCGAACAACTCGGACATAGTTTCATCACACATTCTGATACAGAAGTTATCCTGCACGCCTGGGAACAGTGGGGCGCTGCCATGATCGATCGTTTTATCGGCATGTTCACCCTGGCTATTTATGATACCGAAAAGCAGGAAATGACTTGTTTCCGCGACCGGGCAGGTGTAAAACCATTTTATTATTACTGGCACAACGGCCTGTTCATGTTTGCTTCTGAGTTAAAGAGCTTTCATCAACATCCGCAGTTTGTGAAAGTGATAAACCAGCAGGCACTACACCAGTTCCTGCAGTATGGATATATACAGGCGCCTTTGTCAATCTTTGAACATACCCATAAGCTGTTGCCTGGCCATTACCTGAAATTTTCAACAAGGCAAAACAGTTTCTCTATACACAAATACTGGGATGTTTATGATTTTTACAACAAGCCCAAACTGGATATAACAGAAACGGAAGCAAAAGATCACGCCGAGAAACTACTCATTTCTGCCTGCCAGTACCGCATGGTGGCCGATGTTCCGGTAGGTGTTTTCCTGAGTGGCGGCTACGATAGTACGGCTGTAACGGCGCTCCTGCAGGCAAATCAACAGGAGAAATTAAAAACCTATACCATTGGCTTTTTTGAAGAAGATCACAATGAAGCCGTATGGGCAAAGAAAGTAGCAACGTTTCTTCAGACAGACCATACCGAACATTATTGTACCACCAGGGAAGCCCAGGAGATCATTCCCGACATACCTTTTTATTGCGATGAACCCTTCGGCGACTCATCCATGATACCAACAACACTGGTAAGCAGGCTTGCCAGGAAAGAAGTAACAGTGGCGTTGAGTGCCGACGCCGGTGATGAAACCTTTGCCGGGTATAATAAGTATCCGTTGGCAATGGACTTTTTAAGAAAGATCAACCAGGTGCCGGCACCTTTGAGAAAGCCGGCAGGTAAGATTCTCAACTTTATTCCCAACAAGGTACTCGAACAGATATCGGGCAACACGGCCGTTGCTATTAAAAAGCAACGTTTGTCTGACCTGTTTCAGCAGCCCGTTGTAACGGCGCCGGCTATTATGGATGTGCTGCTTTCGCAGGTATATACCAGTAAGCAACTGGAAGATCTCTTGTACAAACATGTACCGAAGCCAGAATCTTTTTTTGATTCAGAGAACATGCTCAACAGGTCGTTGGGTGAAATTGACAGGATGCTCGCCGTGGATTATAAAACATATATGCCTGATGATATACTGGTGAAAGTTGACAGGGCGGGTATGAGCACTTCGCTGGAAGGAAGAGAGCCACTGCTCGACCACAGGCTGATTGAATTTGCAGCCCGGCTGCCAGAGCGTTACAAAATGACTAACGATAACAAAAAGATTCTCTTAAAGAATATAGTACACGACTATCTTCCAAAAGAAATGATGGAACGCCCTAAAATGGGATTCGGTGTTCCGGTATTTGCATGGCTCAGGGGAGATCTTGCGTATTATGCAGATGAATACATGAATGACGAGGCTTTTAAAAAACACGGGCTCTTTAAAATGGATGGCGTACATCATATCATTCAGCAGTTTTTTAAAGGCGACCGCAATTACAACAACCTGTTCTGGTACCTGCTCATGTTCCAGATGTGGTATAAAAAGTGGATGGCATAACAACCATAACTCCTGATGAAGCATATACTTTTCATTTCTTATGATGGTATGACGGACCCGCTTGGCCAGAGCCAGGTGATCCCATATTTATCAGGACTAACCCGTTACGGTTACAGGTTCACCATTCTGAGTTGCGATAAGCCGGAAAAATATGCTGTCAATAAGAATTATGTTGAGGAACTGCTCCATGAAGCGTCTATAAAATGGGTCAGCATTCCCTATCACAAAAGTCCACCTGTACTTTCATCGATATATGATTACCGGAAACTGAAGGCAAAGGCAAAGGAAATATACCAGGCCGATCCTTTTGATATGGTGCATACCCGCCCCGGGTTGCCAACACTGGCAGCATTGTGGCTGAAGAAAAAGTTTGCTGTAAAATTCCTGGATGATGTGAGAGGTTTCTGGGCCGATGAAAGAGTAGATGGCGGTATGTGGAACCTCGGTAACCCTGTGTTCAAAGCAGTGTATAGTTTTTTTAAACGACACGAGAATGAATGTCTTGAGAAAGCTGATTACGTTACCTGCTTAACCTATGCAGCCAAAACAGAGATGCTCACCTGGAAGCATATCAAAAAGCAGCCTTTGAATATTGAAGTGATCCCATGTTCTGCAGATCTTCAGCTTTTTGATCCATCAAACATAAACAGGGGGTTAAAAGAACAATTCAGGCAGGAGTTGAAGATAAGTGACGGGGATATCATCTTCTCTTATCTTGGTTCCATCGGCGGCTGGTATCTTACCGAAGAAATGATGCGGTTGTGCAAAATGATTGCAGATAAAATTCCTGCCGCAAAATTTCTTTTCATCTCACCTCATCGGCATGAAGTAATAGAGGAGGCTGCTGCAAAACAAGGCGTTCCTTCTGCAAAGATCATGGTACGCCAGGCAGCCCGTCATGAAGTGCCGGTATTGTTATCGTTCAGCCATTATGCACTCTTTTTCATCAAACCTTGTTATTCAAAAATATCATCATCGCCAACCAAACACGGGGAGATCATGGCGATGGGAATTCCAGTGATCACAAACAGTGGTGTAGGAGATGTGGAGATGATTGTAAATAAATACAACAGTGGTTTTGTGCTTAAAGATTTTTCAGCCAGGTCTTTTGCAGAAGTTGTAAATGCGATTGCTTCAGGAAAAACATTTGACAAGGCAGCCGTACGAAAGGGTGCTTCAGAATTCTATGCATTAGGAGAGGCTATAGAGCGCTACAGGAAAGTGTATAAAAGTATTCTTGGCTGAAGCCGGGTTTGCAAGCCTTATTTTTTTCTGCCGATGGCATGGTAAAAGGGCGAAAGCGGACTGATCACAATTTCTTCGAGCCCGCATTGCTGCATCATCGTTTCTACCTGTTTTTTCGAAAACCTCTGTTCGAGTCTTGTTCCGAATTTATCCAGGGCATCATTTCTTATCACAAAAAACGATTTATTATTATAGGCACTCAGAGGCATTTTAACTGCGATCTTTCTCAACCCGATCAGTACCAGGAAACGAACCCATAATACCAATGGCATATAAATAACGATGGCAAGCACATCGCACACGAATCTTTTCAGCTTCGAAGGAAGTTTACAAACAACCTTCCGCAACTGGTTGCTCAGCCAGTACAATGTTTTGAACCACCAGCCCCTGGTTTCCAGGTTGTGGTAGAGGTAACAGTAAAAATATCCGCCCTTTTTTACTTTTCTTACGCAATCCTTCATTGCCTGTTGGGTATCCGGAATATGATGCAGTACGCCAACACTCATGGCAAAATCGAATGTTTCATCGGCAAAAGGAATGGTTTCTGTACTGGCTTTGCTTAACCTTACGTTTTCAGTTTTACCCAACAGTTTATCGGCGGCTATGATGGCATTGCTGGGGTCAATAGCTTCAACAAAACCAACTTTTTCGGTAAGGTATTTTGTCCACCTGCCGGTGCCACAACCGATATCAATGGCATAAGTAGTTTTATTTACGATCGTATCATTGAGAAGATCGAAATATTCTTTGGCAATATCATGTATGATCTCATCGGAAAAATCATGAAACTTGAGCCATTCATCCCCGAAAGACTCCACAACCTCCGCATCTATATTCTCACCTTCGGTAGAGAAGATCGCGATATCTCGGTTGGTGGCCTTGATGTATTTTATGGGATCCGTGTTGTATGCGGCTTTCATAATTCAGGTGGGCAAAAATAAGGATAAGGTTATTTGCAGCAGGCATTTTTATTTGGCTTGTGACTGGATGAAAGTTTATTTTTACAATACTCAATTTTAAATGCCTCTCTTAATGGCTTATCGTTTCTTAATTATTGGCTCCGGGTTCTCAGGTTGTGTGCTGGCAGAAAGATTGGCAAAAAACCTCGACTGTTATATTGAGATCAGAGATGAACGGGATCACCCGGGTGGCAACAGCCATACCAGCAGAGATGAGCAAACGGGCATAATGGTGCATCGTTATGGGCCGCATATTTTCAATACCGATAAAAAGGAGATATGGGATTATCTAAACAGTTTTGGTGAGTTCAGGCCTTATGTACACCGGGTGAAAGCAATGAGTAAAGGAAAAGTGTATCCGTTGCCAGTGAACCTGCTCACCATAAACCAGTTTTTCGGTAAAACTTTTAACCCGGAAGAAGCAAAGAAATTCCTGGAGGCCGCAGGTGATAAGTCTATCGGCGAAGCAAAAAATTTTGAAGAGCAGGCTTTGAAATTCATAGGAGAGGATCTTTACAAAGCATTCTTTTATGGCTATACCAAAAAGCAATGGGGCTGTAAACCTTCAGAACTGCCCGCTTCTATCCTCAAACGCATACCGGTTCGGTTTAATTACGATGATAATTACCACAACAACCTGTATACTGGTATTCCTGTAGATGGATATACAGCCATCATGGAAAGAATGATCGATCACCCGGCCATTCAATTAAAACTTAACAATAAATATCATCCCGGGGAAGATGTAAGTGGTTTTGATCATGTTTTCTATACAGGTCCTATTGATGCTTATTTTAATTACAATGCTGGGCGACTGGGATATCGTACGGTAACCTTTGAACAACATTATGCCAACGGGGATTACCAGGGTCTTACCCAGATGAATTATTGCGACGAAGAGATTCCTTATACCAGGATCGCTGAACACAAACATTTTACTCCATGGGAACAGCATAACGTAACAGTGTATTTCAAAGAATACAGTAAAGAAACTGGTGAGCAGGATGTGCCGTATTATCCCAAGCGGCTGGCTTCGGATAAAGAAATATTGCTACAGTACCGTTCACAGGCCCTTGCTTTGGACAAAGTTTCTTTCCTGGGCAGGCTCGCAACCTATCGTTACATGGATATGCACCAGGTTATCGGAGAAGCGCTTGCTTTTGCTGATAGATTCATTCATTGTCTTCAAAGCAGGGTAAAACCCCCGGTGTTTCCCAACGAAGAAAATATTTAGTTTGCATACATGCCTCCAGCAAAAAAGATATTGGTTATTTGTCCGCACCCCGAGAACATTGCCCCGGGGCAAAGACTGAAATATGAGCAATATTTTTCCGACTGGAGAAAGCATGGATACGAAATAACCATTTCTCCTTTTTTCTCGGAACGCATGCAAAGCATCCTGTACAGCCCGAAAAGAAAACCTGAAAAAATCTATTGGGTACTCAGAGCATATTTAAAAAGATTCATTACAGCCTTTACCTTAAAAAAATACGACCTCGTTTATATTTTTCTGTGGGTAACCCCCTTTGGTTACCCGATGATGGAACGGTTGTATCTGGCCATGAACCCGAACATGGTATATGATATTGACGATGCTATTTTCATGAAAGCGCAGAGTGTGATGAACAGGTCGATGGATTTTATCAGGGGCAGAAGTAAACCTTTTTTCCTGATGAAGAAAGCAAAGCATGTGATCGCCTGCACGCCTTTTCTTACAGAAGTAGCGGCAACTTACAATGAAGCTGTAACCGATATTTCATCTACCATCAATACAGAAACCTACCTGCCGGTTAACAGTTATTCAAATGACCATAAACTGGTATTAGGCTGGAGCGGAAGTCACAGCACTTCCCAGTTCCTTTACCTGTTGAAAGACGCATTACTGGAGCTAAATGCCCTTCATCCGTTTAAATTACTGGTAATGGGTGACGCTTCTTTCAACATAGAAGGCCTGGATGTAGAAGCCATTCCCTGGAGCGTTGAGAAAGAAGTGCCAACTCTTCAGCGTTTCGATATCGGGCTATACCCTTTGCCTATGGATAACCAGTGGGTACTGGGAAAAAGTGGTTTGAAAGCACTGCAATACATGGCTGTTGGCTTACCGGTTGTAGCTACAGCCATCGGCGCCAACTACCGCATTATTGAAAACGGCAGATCTGGCTTCCTGGTTAAAACAAAAGAAGAGTGGATAGCGGCTCTGCTTACACTTATGAACGACCCGCAACTCCGAAAAAAAATAGGTATTGCGGCCCGTGAAAATGTAGAAGCCGGTTATTCCATTCATGCCAACGCTCCCATTTATCTTTCTATCATTAATGGGGCATGTAAGAAATGAAACGCTTCCATTCAGCGTTGAATCCTTCTATCACCCCTATCTCAAAACACAGCTCGTATTTTTCCCATAGCTCTTATCGTAGTTATACGCAATAGTGGCTTTTCTGCAATAAATCAACCGGTTGGCCGTTAAGCTTTCATCCAACATCTGTTTAAAAGCCAAATCTCATCCTTATGGAGAAAGCTATTGCGGTAGTAGTGTCTTACAACAGGCAAAAACTCCTCGCCGAATGTATCGAAGCACTCAGGAATCAAACCCGCAAACCCGATGCGATCCTCGTTGTAAACAACGGCAGTACCGATAATACAGCCGAGTGGTTACAGCAGCAACAGGATGTATTCTTCATCACCCAAAAAAATCTTGGTTCAAGTGGCGGTTTCAACACCGGCATAACCTGGGCATACAAACATGGTTACTCATGGATCTGGTGCATGGATGATGATGGTTATCCTAAACAGGATGCATTGGAACAATTGCTGAAAGCAGAACCCAATGAACGCAGCCTGCTTAATTGCGCTGTACTGAATAAAGAAGATAAAAAGTCTTTTGTTTGGAAAACGAGAGAATATAAAACCATCGACGAAGTTGATGTTGATATGATACCCGGTATAGGACATCCTTTCAACGGAACATTACTTCATCGTTCTATTGTAGAAAAAGTGGGCGTACCCAGGTCAGCATTGTTCCTCTGGGGTGATGAAACAGAATATTACTACAGGATCGTGAAGCAATATAAATTTCCTGTGTACACGGTTTCATCCAGCATACATTATCATCCGGCAGCAGCTTTTTCACTCAAAAAGGACTGGGATTATAAGAATTCCTGGAAAATGTATTTCTATGTAAGGAACAGGCTCCATGTTCACCAGGCAAAATTTACCAGTAAGGCAGTAGCTTTTGTAAACTATGCTTTTTTCCTGGCGGCATTTGCAGCTGTGATACTTGTTTACCAGAAAACCGACCGGAGGAAAAAACTGAGTTTCATGCTTTGGCCTGCAGGTGATGCCATCAGCAACAATTTTTCTGTAACGCCACCTACTATTGTGAACAGGCTGAACGATTCAGCAACCTATAAGATGAATAACGGCAGTTCACTGAAATATTTCTGGCAATCGATACTGAATTCAGTAAATCCGCAACGCACAGGAAATACAGCAAATATTTAAACGATAAACTAATAAACCCCTCAAACCGCAACTGCCTGGATATTCGTATCCGGGCTTTTTTTATTTCTTCTTGAAAGATCAAGGATCATGAAAAGTGCGATGAGGTAAAAAGGAGTGCCCGGTATCTTATAGCGCACCAGTGTGCCGAAGTTAAGTGTAGTGGCTCCCACAAACAATGCAAAAATGATGGAATAACAGAAGCAGTATAAAACCAGCGGGTTCTTGATGATTGATCGAAGGAAGCCCATGATCCCCGCTTTCTTCAGTACATACAAACTGAAAAGCATGATCGTTAAACTTTCCAACGAAGATAAAAATGTAGATGCCTTTTTTGACTCCCACAGGAAAGGCCTGAATAAAGTGGCAACGATTGCCGCCGGTGCCATACGGGCCAGGCTGTAAACACTTCCATCAAATTCAACGCCGAGTGAAAAATTGGACTCTACAAAATTCGACTGGTTCTGGTAGTTAACCTGGTAATTCTTAATTCCTTTGGAAATACCTTCTGCTGCATACCTGCTTAAAGCTCCCTGGATACTGTTGGTGATCCGTACAAAGCCCATGATACTGCCTGCAAAAAGCGACAGCACGATCATCACTTTTACTGCACGGCTCCTGATCAGGTTTACATTCTTCAGTAACAGAAAAAGGATAAAGAAAGGAAGATAAGCAACTAGGATATATACTTTTAGTTCGATGATAAGGTATGAGAACAGTAACAACGGTATAAGATTTTTGATGAGATTGCTCTTCTTGTAAAATATGCTGTAGAGAGAATAGGTAATCCAACCCAAAGCACCTGTACAGATCGGGTCTTTCAAAATACCTGAACTCCAGAATACAAATGTTGGAAGATACAGGATGGCAATGGCAAACTGTTTGTGCATGTGCGGGTACTGCTCATAAAAGAAACGGTACAGCCGCCAGGTGCCGGTAAATGATATCATGGAGAACACCAGGTTGATGGCCATGAATTTTCCAAACGTGAAAAAACTGAAAATGGTAACAAGCCTTGTTACCATGAAATTACTTTCCTCGTTAAAATAACCTGCGTTGGCAATATCATTCAGCAACGCCTGGTCAAAATCTTCACCACGCTGCAGTATCAATTGCACATTGGAAAAATCTTTGGTGATCATCTTGGCTATGTTGATCCCCTCTGGGTAATACAGGCCGTTCGTATCACCGGGAGAAAGATAAACAACGAAGATGCAGAATGAAAATGTTCCGAATACTTTGATCCAGAAAGACTGCCGGTGGTATTTTTTTAATAATGGATCGGTATAGCGTTTCCTGCGTATCGCAAATATGATGTAGAAAATAACCACGTAGATGAAGAAGAATATAAAATCGAGCAGGTTCATCCGCAGTTATTGATGGTGATATGTGTAAAAATAGAATTAATCAGCCTTGCAACAAATTTATCTCAAAATATCAGCGGGCATTCAATAATATACAGTTATTTTGTTAGCCGTAAATTACAGTACATGTGCGGAATTGCCGGCTCGGTAAATTTTAAGTTATCATATACAGCTATTGATGCAGCAATGCATCACAGGGGGCCGGATGGGCAAAACGGTTTTTCAATCGATAACATCGACTTCTATCATCTTCGGCTATCCATTTTGGATATTGCCGGTGGTGTGCAACCCATGCATCTTGACGATCGCTACAGTATCATCTTCAATGGTGAGATATACAATCATGACGCATTGAGGGCCCGGTTCGCACTTTCGGGTAAAACACATTCAGATACCGAAACACTCTTGTTGCTGTACAGGCAAGCTGGCAGCAGCATGCTTCAGCACCTCGACGGGATGTTTGTACTGGCCATTTACGACAGGAAGGAGAAAAGCCTCTTTATCGCCAGGGATCGTGCAGGGAAAAAGCCATTATATCTTTTCAATGATGGAAGGAAACTTGTTTTTGCTTCCGAACTGAATTGCCTGAAAGCAATGCTGCCGCTTGAAATGGATCCCGGTAATTTTTATCACTATACAAGGATGGGAACTTTTTACCGCCAGCTTACCCCTTACCGGCAGGTAAAAGAAATGAGCGCAGGTAGTTTCTGGGAGATCGACTGCACCTCTCTTTCCTGTACCGAAACCAGGTATTGGAATATTCATGAACATTACCTCAACCGGAAAAAGGATTCATTGGATGAGAGCCTTCAGCAGGTAGATAATTTTTTACAACAGGCTGTCAAACGCAGGATCGATTCGAGCGACCTGGAAGTAGGATGTTTCTTAAGTGGCGGTATCGACAGCGGGCTGGTAACAGCCATAGCATCATCACATAACCAGAAACTGAGAACCTTTACAGTTTCTTTTGATGGAGAATACAACGAAGCGCCACTTGCAAAACTGGTAGCTGATAAATACCAGACAGATCACACCGAGATCAGTATCTCATTCGATCATCTGCAGAATGATGTAGAGCAAATACTTGCCAACTATGGAGAGCCTTTTTTCGACAGCTCTGCCATCCCTTCATATTATGTAAGCAGGGAAGCAAAAAAGCACCTCACCGTTATTTTAAATGGTGATGGAGCTGATGAACTGTTCGGCGGATACAGGCGTTATGTGCCATTTGCCAAATATGATTTCTTTAAAAAGAACCAGTTTGTAAAACATACAGCCTCGGTCATCAAAAAAATATTGCCGTTGCCGGAGCAAAAAAAATCAGCGTATAATTACCTGTACAGGTTGGCATCGCTGGCCTCCAAATCAAGCCTTGATATTTATTTAT
>JAFDXA010000451.1 GCA_018268185.1 Bacteroidota bacterium | reverse complement strand
GGTATTTGAAGAAATGCTCCTAAAGAAAATAAAGAATTAATCCGTTTCCCATGTTAAACAAAAAAATTAACTTTATTAAAAGCGTTGCAGTAAAAACTTGACACCGCCACAGAGCAATTTCAAATTGGCCCATTTTCAAATTATCACATCACTGTTGTCCGGTTAAAATAGGTATTAAAATATAAGGAGGCTTTAGAGAGCCTCCTTTATTGTCTTTAGTTTTGAGTTACCAGCCCCAAACCTCGGACATGAACAAAAGTAGCTTTTTCACCGGACAGCCGGTTTTTACCCAGCTTTTAAATTTGATTCCTTTATCTATTGTGAATCGTCTGAGCCGTAAGCATGGCAGCAATAGATATTGCAAGAGGTTCATGTCTTATGATCATCTTGTATCTATGCTATATGCGGGCTTTTTTCAATGCACTTCATTACGTGAACAGACTACGGGCATGCAGGCTAACTGCACACGTTTACAGCACCTGGGTCTTAAACATACTCCCCGACGCAGTACATTGTCGGATGCCAATAAAAGGCGGTCGGCGTCATTGTTTGAAGATATTTACCATGAGCTTTATCATAAATACTTTTCATCGGACAGCCGCCTGAAAAAAATGGCTGATCGGCTCTTCATTATTGACTCTACCACCATCAGTTTGTTCACTGAGGTAATGAAAGGCGCAGGAGACAAAAAGGCTAACGGACGCAAAAAGGGAGGGGTTAAAGCGCATATGATGGTAGATGCCTGCCATGATATTCCAGCTTTTATACATATCACCGAGGGTAAAGCCCATGACCTTTGTTTGCTGCAAAAACTTCAGGTACCCGACAATTCCACCCTGGTCATGGACAAGGCCTATATCAATCATAAGCAGTTTAATGAATGGAACGGCAGGGGAATTAAATGGATTACCCGTTTGAAAACCGATGCAAACTTCCAGATTGTGGTAAGCAATCCCTTGTCAGCAGTATCCTTAGATATGGGTGTCCGTGAGGATGCCGTCATAATACTGGGACGACCCAGTAACAGGGTTAAAACACCACTGGTCACTGCCCGGCTCATCAAATATTATGATCAGCAAAATAACCGCCACCTCTGCTTTATCACCAATAACATGCAAGGTGAACCTGAAATGGTCGCAGGTATTTATAAGCGCCGATGGCAAATAGAACTTTTATTCAAAAGAATCAAACAGCGCTATCCATTAAAATATTTTTTAGGAGACAATCCCAATGCAATTAAAATACAGATATGGGCAGCCGTACTCTGTGACCTGCTGGTTCGTGTAATACAACAGGGGGTTAACAGGATCAGGAAACGGCCCTGGTCTTATGCATCTCTTGCTTCAATGATCAAACATCACTTGATGACCTATATAAACCTAACTGCATTCCTGATCAACCCGGAAAAAGCACTCATCAACTACAAAACTCCCGATTTGCAAAAATCCCTGTTTACATAAGAAGGGCTTGCTATTTAAATTCCTCTTCGAAACCGCATAAAAACCAGTAAAATCTTCAGCCAATCTGTAAAAAAATCTTTTCCCCGGACAACAGTGATTATCACATCCTCACATTTCCACATCATCAAATCCTCTCACCGAATATTGATCTGTGCATCTTACTCAAAAAGTTGTACAGATCATTCATCGTTCTGATATCTTCTACTACCAGTATACCATTTTTGCCAACCTGTTTCAGCTTGCCTTTGTTGGTGCCGGTTTGCAGGAACTTAAGAATGCCATTGAAAGTTTCACCCTGGAAATAAGGTGAGTCGGGGTTGCTTACGAAGAAACACTTCAGTGTATCGTTTTTCAAAAATAGTTTTTCAAAACCAAGATCAACAGAAAGTTTTCTCACCCTTACAGTTGTAAACAGGTCTTCCACCTGCGGCGGTACAGGGCCGAAACGGTCATTGAGTTCTGTATGAAAATCCTGCAATTCTTTTTCTGTTTCACAGTTGTCGAGCCTGGAATAGAGGCTTAACCTTTCTGTAATGCTCTCTACATAATTATCAGGAATGAGAATTTCCAGGTCGGTATCTATGCTGCAATCGGTTACAAAATCATCCTGCTGCCGGATCTCTTCTTTGAAAAGATCTTTGAATTCCTTTCGTTTCAGTTCACGGATCGCTTCATCGAGTATCTTCTGGTACATTTCAAAACCGATTTCGGCAATAAAGCCGCTTTGTTCACCGCCGAGGAGGTTGCCGGCTCCACGTATATCGAGGTCACGCATGGCGATCTGGAATCCGCTGCCCAGGTCGCTGTATTGCTCCAGGGTATTGAGGCGTTTACGGCTATCGGGAGGCAGTGTACTCATGGGTGGGGCAAGCAGGTAACAGAATGCTTTTTTATTGCTTCTGCCCACGCGGCCACGAAGCTGGTGAAGATCACTCAAACCGAATTGATGTGCGTTGTTTACAATAATGGTATTCACGTTCGGGATATCAACACCGCTTTCAACGATGTTGGTACATACCAGTACATCATACTTCTTATCCATGAAATCGAGGATCGTATCTTCCAGTTCATCACCTTCCATTTGCCCGTGGGCATAAGCGATGCTCAGGTCCGGACAAAGCCCCTGGATAAATGATTTCATTTCAGCCAATCCTTTTACCCGGTTGTGGATGAAGAAAACCTGTCCGCCTCTCTCCGTTTCATAATAGATCATGTCGCGGATGGCATCTTCATTGAAAACAGTTACTTCCGTTTGAATCGGCTGCCTGTTAGGAGGCGCTGTATTGATGATACTGAGATCGCGTGCTCCCATCAAACTGAACTGCAATGTTCTTGGAATAGGAGTGGCGGTAAGTGTTAATGAATCAACCGTAGTGCGGAGCTGTTTCAGTTTTTCTTTGGCAGATACGCCGAATTTCTGTTCTTCGTCGATGATCATTACACCGAGGTCTTTGAACTTTACATCTTTGCCAAGCAAGGCATGGGTACCGATGATGATATCGATCTTTCCTTCTTCCAGTTTTTTGAGTGTTTCCTTTTTTTCTTTAGAAGATTTGAAACGATTCAGGAAATCAACGGTAACAGGAAAATCCCTCAGCCGTTCGCCGAAAGTTTTATAGTGCTGGTAAGCCAGTATCGTTGTAGGAACCAGTACAGCCGCCTGTTTGCCATCAGCGCATGATTTGAATGCAGCCCTGATCGCCACTTCTGTTTTACCAAAACCCACATCACCGCACACCAGCCTGTCCATGGGAGATTCTTTCTCCATATCACGCTTAACATCTTCCGTGGCTTTGGCCTGGTCGGGTGTATCTTCATAAATAAAACTGGCCTCGAGCTCTGTCTGCATGTAGTTGTCCGGACTGTGAGCAAATCCTTGCTGACTCTTGCGTTGGGCATACAAACGAATGAGGTCTGTAGCAATATCTTTTACCTGTTTCTTGGTCTTCTCTTTCAGTTTGCTCCATACATCACTTCCCAGTTTGTTCATTTTGGGAATGGAACCTTCCTTGCCGCTGTACTTGCTGATCTTGTGCAGTGATGAAATGTTCACATACAGCAGATCGCCATCTTTGTACTGAATGCGCACGGCTTCCTGCAACCGGCCGTTGGCTTCTATTTTCTGCAGGCCGCTGTATACGCCTACGCCATGATCGATATGGGTTACATAATCTCCCGGCTGAAGTTCACGGAGCGTTTTTAAAGTAAGCGCTTTGTTCTTGCTGAAAGCCTGTTTTACTTTGTATTTATGGTAGCGTTGAAATACCTGGTGATCGGTATAGCAAACCAGTTTCAGGTCATCATCAATAAAACCTTCGTGAATGGAAACAGGAACCGGTGTTACCTGTAACTCGGCTTTCAGATCAGTAAAGATGATGTGCAGCCTTTCGAGCTGTTTTGGGTTTTCAGCAAAAATGAAAATATTGTAATGCTCTTTTTCGTACTGCTGCAGATTTTTGATCAGTAGGTTGAACTGGCGGTTAAAAGCAGGTTGCTCTTTGGTTGAAAAGCTCAGGCTCGTTTCCTGTTTTCCGTTGCTGAAAAAAGCTTTATTGCCGAGTTCAAGCGTATGTTTGGCGAAAACTTGTTTTTCTAATATTTCGGCACTTACAAAATCATCGGCGCTTACCGATTCTTTTTTATTGATCTCTTCACCGGGATCATGATCTTCGGGTACGCTTTTCTTTTCTTTTAAGAGATCAAGAAATATTTCGAGGTCTTCTTCCTGCTGCTGGATCTTTTCTTTGATAAAATTCCAGTCCTGCATCCATATTGAAGTATGTTCCGGCAGGAAATCAAGCAACGAAACCTTTTCACCGGTTTCAAACTGTGTTTCTACATTTGGAATGATATTTACCTGCAGCAGTTTGCGTTCGCTTAACTGTGTTTCTGGATCGAATATGCGGATACT
>JAFDXA010000450.1 GCA_018268185.1 Bacteroidota bacterium | reverse complement strand
TTCTGTTCTTCCGGGCTGTTCTTTCAATTGCAGCAAAATCCGGTTCTTCTTTGTTTTCAGAATTTCCAGTGCTTCAATACTGAATACAGGAGCTATCAATACTTCAAAAAATATTTCGTTAATAGCATTGGCTGTTTCTTTATCAATTTCGCCATTGGTTATAAGTACACCACCAAAAGCACTTTCCGGATCACCGGCCAATGCCGCATCCCAGCTTTCTTTTACAGTATTCCTCGATGCTATACCGCAAACATTGGTATGCTTGATGATGCCAAAAATCTTTTGAGCAGTTTCAAATTCATTGATCAGTGCTACGGCTGCATCTACATCAACGAGGTTGTTATAGGAAAGTGTTTTTCCATTTAGCTGCATGAACAATGCTTCCAGGTCGCCATAGAAAACGGCTGACTGGTGTGGATTTTCACCATAGCGCATCGGCAACGGATTGTTCACCGATTCCAGGAAATACAATGATTCGGACGGATTAAAGTATTTGGCGATCGCAACATCGTAATGGGCAACGATCTCAAAGGCGCGTGCTGCAAAGAACTTTCTTTGCTCAAGGGTGGTTTTGCCTTGCTGACTGGTAAGCAGGTTCTCCAATGTTTGATAATCTTTCCTGGCCGCAACCACCAGCAGATCCTTAAAATTTTTAGCTGCAGCCCTGATCATGGAAGGCCCTCCGATATCTATCTTTTCTATAACCAGTTTTTCTTTTTCCTCATCAGATTTCGCCTCACTATCTGCAGCATTTACCGAACGCACTGTTTCTTCAAATGGATACAGATCAACAATCACCAGGTCTATTTCCGGAATGTTGAAGTCTTTCATTTCCTGCAGATCTGATTCATTATCTCTTCTCCCAAGGATACCGCCGAATACAGAAGGATGCAATGTTTTAACCCTCCCACCTAAAATAGACGGGTAAGTGGTGAGCGACTCAACCGGTATGCAGCTTACTTTAAGGTCCTCAATGAATTTCTGTGTTCCGCCGGTGCTGTAAATAGTAACTCCAAGGCCATCGAGTTGTTTGACAATATTTTCAAGACCATCTTTATAAAAGACAGAGATCAGCGCAGATTGGATCTTTTTCATAACGCAGTTACTGCATTTGTTTTAGTGCGGAAATGGATGAAGCGCTAATCAATAGGTAAAACAAAAGCTCCCTGTTCCGGTATTGAGAAGCAAGGCAAAATTAGCCCTTCACATTCTTTTTTCCATTTTGCAATTTTCCACAAACTGTTGGAAGCATCAAAAACAACCATGGAAGGCCTTACAGCAGCCACTATACCGGCTATCCTGATCGCCGGATTTTTTGAAAGAAGTAATATATCCACAGGCATCCTGTTTTGCATCGGCTCATAAACAACAGTGCTATCGACCACCAATATTGTTTTACCATGAAACACAAAAAAATCATTCCTTCGCTCCAGCCCGCTTTGGTTGATCGCTTCTTTTCCGGCATGTAAATAAATCCTTGCTGGCTTGAGGTGAAAATTTTTAAGCATACCATCCGCTTTCAAACTGCTGTCTCCAACAAATTGAAACGAATCTCCCTGTATAAAATCGATTCCCTGGTGCTGTGGTATATTATAAATCACCAGCATGACCTGCTTTGATGTTTGCAGCACTACCATAACATGCAGCAACAGGAATAATGACAATGAAAACATTGTTGCATAAAGGAATGTTTTACGCCGGTACAACAACCAACTACTTGTTGCAATCACCGAAATATAAAGTAACCATGTGCTGTAAATATTGGAGAAAATGGCATCCCATACAGCAAAAGGCAGGTTATTCAGTTTTGTGATGAAGTTATTCATCAGCCAAAGCATGTAAGCAACCACACGGCCGGCCGGAATTGCAAGCACTGAAAACCCGGAAATGCAGATAAGCGTTATCTCAGCGAATAATATCACTGTTGATAGCGGAACCGCCACCAGGTTTGTAATGAAGAACAGATTTGGAAACTGGTGAAAGTAGTAGATACAGGCCGGGAACGTCATTACCTGCGCTGCCAGTGTTACTGAATTCAATTCCCATATCCTGGCAAGCCATTTTTGCCTTATGAAAAGAAGTTTATTGATGGGCGACTGCAGCCACACAATACCCAGCAATGCCAGGTAACTGAGTTGGAAACCTACATCCCACAGGAGGTATGGATCATAACAAAGCAACAGGAATGCTGAGCCTGCCAGTGAATTGTAAACAGATGCCTGTTTGAAATAGTTTTTCCCTATTAAAATGAATGTGAACATTACAGCACTCCTCAGTACTGAACCGGAAGCTCCGGTAAGCAATGTAAACAGCCACAAACAGGAAAGCAGGATAATGACTTTGATGAATTTTGTTTTACGAACCACCGGCAACCTGTTGAGTATCCAGGATAATAGCATATAAATTAATCCCAGGTGCAAACCGGATATGGCAATAATATGCACAACACCGGCATTGCTGTAAGCCTGCACAAGGTCTTTGTCGAGATCTTCCTTGTAGCCTATCAGCAAAGCTTCTGCAATCCCCAGTTCTTTACCATCATCAATAAAACGATGCAGTACATCCACAACATATTGCTGCATGGAAAAAATGAATTGCCTGACAGGATTAAGCTCTTTTCCATCCAACAACAACCAGTCCTTACTTTTCAGGAAAGCGTTATGAAACAGTTGGTGAAAGGCTGCATAGCGTTCGTAGTCAAATGCCCCGGGATTACCCGAATTCCTGATACGCTGCAGGTTTTTTGTTACAATGATTCTGTTGCCATATCCCAGCTTTACAGACTGGCTATCCCTCGAAAAATAAAGCAACACACTGCCCCTGGCAGAAACTGATTTACCGTTGTTAATCACCGCCTTTACAATACAACTGGCTTTGATTGATCTTTCTTTTGTTACAGGACGTTCGCTGATACTTACAACCAGGCTACTGCTGTCGGTATAAAAATGTCCATACCATTGGGGGTCATGGCGGGCATCACTTTTCCAGGTAAACAACATGGCCGAAACCATGATCAACGGGTTTATGAACATACCCTGCAACCAACGGAGCCTGTACCGGGCACCTATCGGTAAAAAACGAAAAACAACAAGTATAAAAATTAAAGAAAAAAATCCAGCCAGTATGAATGATAAATGTATCGATGTGTACCACTCCACCATGATGCCTGCAACCAGTGGCGGCAGGAGACGTATAAAAGGCGCTGTTTTCCACAGGGGAACCTTGTAATGCTGCATGATTAAAAATATCATGGAAGCATTGGTAAGAACAGGTTATTTTCTGCCCGTATAAAAAGGTTTATACAGTTATTGAGCTGCTTTTTTCTCGTTGAAGATTTACAATTATTTACTGAGGTGCATGCTTCTTTCCTTGTACAATTGCCTGAAATAAGGATCCCGAAGATCTTTGATGAAACGGATAGCTTCACCGGTACTTTTCATTTCCGGGCCAAGTTCTTTGTTCACGCCGGGGAATTTATTGAAAGAGAATACGGGTTCTTTGATGGCAAAACCTTCCAGCTTCTTTTCAAACCTGAAGTCTTTGAGTTTGGCCGCACCCATCATTACTTTTGTAGCAATGTTGAGATACGGTATCTGGTAAGCTTTGGCTATGAAAGGTGTTGTACGGGAAGCCCTTGGGTTGGCCTCAATCACATATACGTTTCCATTCTTGATGGCAAACTGGATATTGATCAGCCCTTTTATGTTCAATGCCCTTGCGATCTTCTCAGCATATTCTTCCATTGTATGAACGATCAATGGAGAAAGGTTGAATTGTGGTAACACAGCATTGCTGTCGCCACTGTGAATACCCGCTGGTTCGATATGCTCCATCACACCCATCACATGAAAATCTTCTCCATCAAAAATGGCATCGATCTCTGCTTCCTGGCAACGATCCAGGAAAGCATCGATGAGAATCTTGTTTCCTGGCAGGTGTTTGATCAGGCTCAACACACCTTTTTCGAGTTCTTCATCATTCAATACAATACGCATTCTTTGTCCACCCAACACATAACTGGGCCTGATAAGCACCGGGTAGCCTACCTGCCTGGCCACTTCTATAGCTTCATCGGTATTGTACGCCGTTCCATATTTAGGGTAAGGAATATCAAGTGATTTAAGCATATCACTGAAACGGCCGCGATCTTCTGCAATGTCCATGTTCTCATAAGAGGTGCCGATTATTCGTATTCCTTTTTCATGAAGTCTTTTAGCAAGTTTCAATGCAGTTTGGCCACCAAGCTGAACAATCACCCCGTAAGGTTTTTCGTGTTGTATGATCTCCCAGAGATGCTCCCAGAAAACAGGTTCAAAATAAAGTTTGTCGGCAATATCAAAATCCGTACTCACTGTTTCAGGATTGCAATTGATCATGATCGCCTCGTACCCACATTCCTTGATAGCCAGGAGGCCGTGCACGCAACAATAATCGAATTCGATGCCCTGGCCGATCCTGTTGGGGCCGCTTCCCAATACGATTATTTTTTTTCTGTCGGAAACTACTGATTCATTTTTATTCAATAACTGTTGCTCCATGATTAAAAAGGATTTTGCAGATCTTTGACTGTAATTAATTTATTGTTGCTTATGAATGTTGTTTGAATATTACTGTTATTGAGCAGCATTGGTTTTTTTCCAAAAAGCTTCAACATCATTGCCCAGGGGAAAATAATGCAAAAGAATATTACTGTAAGTATGATGGTGCTGCTCACCAGCCCAAGTGCCTGGGTGAGTTTTTTCCAGGCGACATCAAAAAAAGCTGATACAGTATCGGAAAGCAGGCAAACCAGTATAAAGCCGGTTTCGACATAGACAAAAACAATGTTGCGAAAAAAAAGAAATAATAAAAGAAGTAAAAAGCTGATGGCGAGTATCGATTCTTTATTGGAGGAATTTGATCTCATGAATTGATTCAGCTTCGTTTTTTTAAAAGAGTGAATAAATGAACGGCGCCAGGGCGGAAGATCCGCTGATAGCCAGCAGGAATCCCACCAGGAAAATAATGATGATCAGCGGAACCAGCCACCATTTTTTGTGCTGGCGCAGGTAGTTCCAGAAATCGACCAGTATATCCTTCATTTTTTATCATTTCCGCAGCAAATGTAATACTATTTCTGCGGCCATTTGGTTTGCTTTTTCGTTCCAATGCCCGTCGCAGTTAAAATAAAGTTCTGACGGGTTTTTCACCTTCTTTGCAAATTCTCCCAGCAGATCTTCATACCCGATATCATTGGCCATACAAAAAGTTTTTAATTTATCAGCCAGGGGAGGAATTCCGGAGCCATTATATCTTAAAAAATCATTCTGTACCGGCAAGGTCAATACAATTACCCTCCTTGCTCCCGAAGTTTTCTTAAGCTGCTCAAGAATAAATTCAAGTTTTTTAAGTTGCGCTTCAGTAAAATCATAATACCCTGAATATGGCTTTTCCATTTTGTTTACGGAAGGTTTGCTGGTTCTGATGAACTGGTAGATATTATACCAGAAGCTGAACTCCTTGAGAAACCTGTTCAAACGTTCTTTGCCTGTATTTTGCAGGGCTGCATAGCCGGCTTTGTTAAAAGTTGATTTCGACAGTTTGTCTTCCCGGTAAATCAGTTGATACCCTGAACCATTGCTTACGAAATAAGGTTGATAGTGTACAAACTTATCCTGCTCATGAAAAGATGTATCATCTTCCGCCAGGTCATTGAACGGAAGAATACCAATAATGACGGTATTGTGATCAAAAGAAGTAGCCAGGTGTTTGTAGACAAGATATTCCTGTGTAGGCGTAAAATAACCGCAGGCGAAGTTCATGACTTCTTTTTGAGTAAGCACCTCAAGCTGATCGCTGAACCGATGAGGTACATTGAGTCCATATCCTTCCATGAATGAATCGCCGAGCAATACAATCCTTCCTGTATCACCACTTCTGCTTCTTTCCTTATCACGGGCTCCATAAGAATTGATGTTATAAACGCTTTCAAAACACTGCTTTTTTTCTACATACTTTCCGGGATAATGCCAGGTGCCCCAATGATCACTGATCTCTGCAATAGGAAAATCATAAGCTGTATAGTTGTATTGAAATGAAAACTGCGGAAAATGCGCCGACTTGAATTTTGTTTTTATAAAAACAAAACAAACCAACTCTATGAGCAGGTAAGTGATGAGTGTTACCAGGAATATATTTTTAATTTTCCGCATTGGCCTGATTTCAAATTATCCAATCTGCTCAATCTATTCCCGGCTTCTCCTCATAATCCGGAACACGGGTGTTTCTCTGCTCTTCCTTCAATAACAAAAAATTACCCATTACAAGTACATCCATCCCTGTTTTCAGGAAACACCTCAAAGCATCTTTGGGTGTACATACGATTGGCTCTCCTCTTACATTAAAACTGCTGTTGATCAATACAGGGCAGCCTGTTCTTTTTTCAAACGCATCCAGCAGGTTCCAGAATACAGGATTTGTTTGTCGGTCTACTGTTTGCAAACGTGCTGTTCCATCCAAATGGGTAATAGCGGGCAGGCTGTTCTTTACCGATGCCAGTTTTCCATCAATTCCCAATACAGAAAAATCTGCAGGAACTGATGCCGGAGAAAAATCTTTCACCCGGTGAACAAACAACATATAAGGCGATGGTCCATCTACAAGGAAATAATCTGCTGCCCTTTCCTGTTTAACAGCTGGTGCAAAAGGCCTGAAACTTTCCCTGAATTTGATTTTTAGATTCATGCGTTTTTGCATCTCCGGGTTCCGTGGATCTGCCAGGATACTCCTGTTGCCCAGCGCCCTTGGACCAAACTCCATATTACCCTGGAACCAGCCGGCTACATTTCCATCTTCTATCAATGCAGCAGTTTTATCAAACAGTTCCTGCCCATGCAATACATGATAAACAGTTTTGTGTTCTTTCAGTGTATCCTCTATTGTTTCTGCAGAATATGACGGGCCAAGATATGTACCCTGCATGGCATCAAAATCATTGGCCTCCCTTTCATTATTGTAATAGATATGATAAGCAGCCAGCGCTGCACCGATTGCACCGCCTGCATCACCGGCTGCAGGTTGTACATATATATGACTGAATATTTTTTCTGCTGTGAGTTTTGAGTTGGCCACGCAATTCAATGCCACGCCTCCTGCCAGGCAAATATCATTACACCCGGTAACCCGCTTTGCTTCCCTGGCTAATTTTATAACGACCTCTTCGGTAAATAACTGTATGGCCAAAGCCAAGTTGGCATGAGAATCCGTTATCACTTCTGATTCATTTCTTTTGGCAAATCCAAAGGGTCCTTTCCAGTGATCATCATTGGCCAGGGTTAAGCCGTCTGGGTAATTGAAATACTGTTGGTGAAGGAAGGCAT